>NZ_JBEPNK010000002.1:0-236076 GCF_040546245.1 Arthrobacter sp. UYEF3 | reverse complement strand
CCCTCGGCTTCCGCAACCTCACCAACTACATCGCCAGATCCCTCCTGGAATCCGGAGGATTCAGACCGAAACTACACTCTCAATTCTGAAGAGCCACAAAACCGGGGGCAGTCCCCGACCTCGCAGTCACTGACATCATTCGTCATGCGGAAACCGCTCATTGAGCGAGCGCCGCGCGGTGGAAGCAACGGCTAGAGCTGGCCTCGAACCCACAACCGCGACGGCCTCCCCCGCGTTCCGTCGGACATCTGCCCCGTTCCCGTCAGCTTCGGCTCCATGAACCGCCTGAACGTGTCGCGCATCAATGTCTCGCCGGCCACCGCCGTATGCAGCTCACGCAGGTCCTTCAGCGTGAACGGCTCGTCCAGCAGCGCACCGGGGTCCGGGCCCCCCGCATAGGCAGCCTGCATCCATTCAGCGGCCTTCTCCACAATCTCCGCGTGGCCGTAAGGCAGCCCGCCGATCAGCTCCGGTTCCCCGGTCACGGAGGCCAGCCGGACGCCGTCGGACTTCAATGCCTCCTCCAGCGCCGACAGGGGCACCTCGTCAACGTGCGCCACGGACAGCACCCAGCCGCGGTCGTCACGGCCCGGCTCGTCGAAGACCTGCAGCTGGCGCGGCACCCGCCCGGAGATGCCGGCCTTCTCCCGCAGGCACCGCAGCACCGCATCCCCGAGAGTCTCGCGTTCGCCCAGGAACGTGCCAGGCAGTGCCCACTCTCCGTACTGGTCCGGTTCCCCCCGTTTCACCAGCAGCACGCACACGCTGCCCTCCGACACGGTCAGCACCGCCGTATCCACCGCCACCGAGGGGCGCGGGTAGTCGAGCAGGGATGTGCCGGGGCCGTTCTTCGAATCCTTCACAACACTATTTATCGCAGTCTTGCGCTAAAGATGCAAGCCGTGCATACTGAAGTCAATTAGCGCAGAAGTGCATTTAATCAACGGGAGGTCCATCATGAAGGTTCCCCAGCTCCACGTCGGCGCCGGCAGCCGGCTCGGCCCCCTCAGCATCTTCCCCGTCTGGACCTCCGGCCCCGGCAGCCCCGGCATCAGCACCGGCACCCACGCCGACGTCGCCGTGACCGAACTCGCCAGCGGCCCCCAGGTCGCCCGGCTCACCGTCACCAACAACGGCCCGCACCCGGCCCTGCTCCTGGAAGGCGAGCTGCTCGAGGGCGGACAGCAGCACCGGACCTGCGCCCGCGACGTCGTCCTGGGCCCCGGCGAAACCCGCGACATCGACACCTTCTGCGTCGAGGCCGGCCGCTGGGAAGCCGGCCAGTCCAGCCACCGCCGGCAGGGGCGGCGCGCACCGCTGAACGTCTGGTCCGAGCTGGCCAACGGCCTCGAGGGCCAGCGCGGCGGTAGCCGGCAGGATCGCATCTGGGAACGGGTCAGCCGCTTCGACGCTGCGAGCGGCCCATCGGTGACCAGCTCCCTACTCGACCACATGGACCTGTTCAAGGACAACGCGCACAACCGCTTCGACGCCTCCATTGCCCCCGCACCGCTGGAGGGCCAGCGCGGCGTCGTGCTCGGGCTGGGCACGCAGCCGCTGCTCCTGGAGGTCTTCGGCACCAGCACGCTATTCCGCCGGCACTACCGCCAGCTGATCGACTCCGCACTGCTGGACCTCGAGCTCCTCTCACCCCAGGCGCTGGCCTCCGGCCCCATGCCGGGCCAGCGGGCCCGCGACTTCGCCGCCCACGTCCAGGCGATGGACTTCGGCACGTTCGACGGCGGCGCCGCGGCTGTCGAGGTCCGGAGCCACGGCGCACTGCGGAGCCGCAATGTCACCCATGCCGCCGGCACGGTGTCCGCCGCCGGCATCGCCGTCGAGCTTCCCACGCGCCGTCCCCAGCTGGCCCACTTGACCGGCTGGAACACCACACACCCCCTAATGGAGATGGCGTGAAACTGACCCCTTTGCAGAATGACCGCGCGGCCGGAGTCCTCGTCGCACTGGCCGCCGGTGACGCCCTCGGAGCCGGCTACGAGTTCGGCGCGCCGCTGCCGGACGGCGCCAAGGTCACCATGAAGGGCGGCGGTCCGTTCGGGTTCGCGCCGGCCGAGTGGACCGACGACACCTCTATGGCCATCCCGATCGCCCAAGCGCTGCTGGAGGCAACGTCCGACGCCGGATCCTCCTCCCCCGCCGCGTTCACCATGGTCGTCCGGGCCTGGACGGCCTGGGCCGCCGAGGCCAAGGACGTGGGCGCCCAGACCAGCTCCGTCATCGCCGCCGCCCGCCGGCTCGCCGCGGCCGCCGGCCGGAGCAAGGTTCACGCTGCCGACTTCAGTGCCGCGGCCGCGGACTTCCACGCCCGCACCGGCCGCAGCGCCGGCAACGGCTCGCTGATGCGCACGGCACCGCTGGCCCTGGCCTATCTGGACCGGGACCCGGCCGAACTCATGGCCCGGGCCGGGGTGCTCAGCGCCCTGACCCACGCCGATCCCGACGCGCAGGAAGCCTGCGGCCTCTGGTGCGTGGCCATCCACGGGGCCGTCCTGACCGGGCAGCTCAGCGTCCGGGCCGGGCTGCCCCTGCTGTCACCCGAGCGGGCCGCCCTTTGGCTGGAGCGGATCGAGGTGGCCGAACGGTCCCGTCCCCGGGACTTCAGCCGCAACGGCTGGGTGGTCGAGGCCTTCCAGGGCGCCTGGAGCGCCATCCACTGTGCGGGTTTGTCGGCCTCCGGCCCGGCGCAACTGCGGGCTGCGCTGGAGGAAGCCGTGCGCGGCGGCCGCGACACCGACACTGTTGCCGCCATTGCCGGCGGCCTGCTCGGTGCCGCCTACGGCTACACGGCCGTGCCCTTCGAATGGCGGCGCCGCCTGCACGGCTGGCCCGGGCTTCGGACCCGTGACCTGATGATGCTCGGCATGGAACTGGGCCGCGGCGAGGGGCACCGGCCCGCCTCCTGGCCGCGCGCCGAGCGCCAGGACTACAGCATGTGGGGCCGCACCGATGCGCTGGTCCGGCACCCGTACGACGACGGCGTCTGGGTCGGCGGCGTCGAGGCCTTGGGGCGGGTGGCGGAGCTGGGGATCGACGCCGTGGTGTCGCTGTGCCGGCTGGGGACTCTGGACCTGCCCGGCGTGGCACCGGAGGACCACGCCACGTTCTGGGTCATCGACTCCCCCGTCGAGGAGGACAACGCGCACGCCTCGTACGTGCTGCGCGACGCGGCGGCCGCCGTCGAACGCTTCCGCGCAGAAGGCAAGACCGTGCTGCTGCACTGCGTCCGGGCTGAGTCCCGGACGCCGACCGTGGCGGCGCTGTACGGGGCACGGGTGGCTGGGATTGCGCCGCTGCGAGCGCTGGAAGATGTGCGGCGGGTGCTGCCTGGCGCCAACCCGAATAGGTTGTTCCTGGAGTTGCTCGGCGCGGTGCCGGCGGACCAAGTGAATAGTGTCACACCGGCCAAGTAGTCTGCATTTCATGAGCTTGAACAGTCCAAATGGGGGATGAATTGACTGACCTGATCCACGAGTCTTTGAGTAGGACGGGCTCCGACCCTCTAGCAGTTGCGTCGGTTCCCACTTCGTATGACTACGCATTCTTGTACTCGTGGCAACAGGAAGCTCTCAAGGCCTGGCACTCGAATGCTCGACGCGGCGTCGTGGAGGCCGTCACGGGATCAGGCAAGACCCGTGTAGGCATCGCTGCTGCATTTGAAGCCGTCCGCCAAGGAATCAAGGTCTTGATTCTCGTCCCCACTGCTGAGCTCCAGCGTCAGTGGCTGTCCTCCATCCAGCGCGATCTCCCCCGGGTCCGCCGGGGCGCCCTTGGCGACGGCAGCACAGATTCACTTGACCATGTGGACATTCTGGTGGCGATTGTCCACTCGGCGTCCAACCGCGAGACCCTACGGAGCCACAAGGCCGGGCTGATCATCGCGGACGAATGCCACCGCTACGCTGCCCCCATGTTCACGGGGGCTCTTCAGGAGGGATTCGCCTGGCGGCTCGGACTGACCGCCACCTACGAGCGGTCGGACGGAGAGCACGAGACAGTCTTGTCGCCTTATTTCGGCGGAGTCGTCTACAAGCTTTGGTACGACCGCGCGCTGAAAGACAATGTCATTGCGCCGTTCGACATTGCCCTCGTCGGTGTTGAACTCACGCCCACGGAGCGGGTCAACTACGACGATCTCTCGAACACCATGCTGGAAGCGGCACGCAACCTGGAGAACTACGCCGGGATCCCCCGGCGGCCATTCCACCAGTTCATCGCGGCAGTCGCCTCGCTCGCTGGGTCAGATTCCATCACTCGGGAATCGACGATTGCTCGGAAGTACATGCGGGCGATGGCGTCCAGGCTCACATTGTTGGCAGAAGCCCGGACCAAGTACCACGCCCTGGCGGCACTAAAGGAAACCGTGGACACCTCCCGCGGCACGCTTGTGTTCACCCAGACCCAAGAGTCTGCACGGCGAGCCCAGGAGCTGTACACGGCAATGGGTTCCAGGGCTTCCGCCATCTTCAGCGGCATGGCCAAGGATGACCGCCGGCAAGGCATGGAGGACTTCCGCAACGGCACTTCGCAGATCCTCGCCGCGCCAAGACTGCTCGATGAAGGCATCGACGTTCCAGAAGCCGACCTCGGCATCATCGTCGCTGCCAATCGCAGCCAACGGCAGATGGTCCAGCGCCTGGGACGCGTCATCCGCAAGAAGGCGGACGGGCGGGTTGGCCGTTTGGTTGTCCTGTACTCGAAGGACACTGTCGAGGACCCCGATGTCCAAGGCGAAGAGTTTCTGGGCCGCGTACTTCCGTTCGCCCGCAATGTCGAGTTCTTCGACATCAGGACCGACTTGGACCCGCTGCAGAGATTTCTCCACCAAATTGTGGCCGAGTCCAAACCCGAACTTCCGCCCGTCCGCGAAGTGGGTCCGATTGCTGGTGTGGAGCCGATTGCTGGTGTGGAGCAGCCCCAGGCGTCTCCTGAGCCGCCACATGAAGAACCCCAAGACGATGCCGAGCCAACGGGTTTCGTTTTGGAAGACGACGAGTGGCCTGAACAGCTTGCCGGCAGTGATGGCGTCACGGATGACGCCGTCGCTGACTATCTCCGTCGGCTGGGCCGCTACGAATTGCTGACTGCTGAGCGGGAAGTGGAACTGGCTCAGGAGGTCGAAGCAGGCCTTTACGCGGAGCAGCTCCTCCTAGACAAAGATGCGCCGCGGCCGCGGCGCGAGACCCGTGAACTCGAATTCCTTGCGCTGCTCGGCAAGCGAGCCGCTGACACGCTCCTGAACGCCAATCTTCGGTTGGTCGTTTCGATAGCCAAGAACCACACAAATCGCGGGCTCGACTTCCTGGATCTCATTCAAGAGGGCAACCTGGGGTTGCACCGGGCGGTCTGCAAATTCGATTTCACCCTGGGTTTCAAATTCTCAACCTACGCAACTTGGTGGATTCGCCAGGCCATCACCCGGGCTTTGGCCGATCAGGCACGTCTTATCCGTTTGCCTGTCCACATTGTGGAGCAGATTCAGAAGCTCCAGTCGGAGCAGCGTACTGCCGTAATGAATGGATCCTCATGCACCAATGAAGATCTTGGCCGCCTCACGGACAACTCAGTCGAGAAAGTCGATTACCTTCTGACCTTGGACAAGGCGATCTACTCGCTGGATATGCAAGTTCCCGATGGCCGAGGAGGAACCGAATCGCTCGCCGAACAGCTGGCCGATCCGTTTGAGCTGGACGTGACGGATCCGCTCTTTCAAGTAGCTATGCAGGAACAGCTGCGTGCTGTTCTGGACACACTTGAGGAACGTGAGGCAGGAATTATTGCTATGCGCTTCGGGATGACTGATGGCCAGGAAAGGACTTTGGACGCAATCGGTCAGGTGTATGGCGTCACCCGGGAAAGGATCCGGCAGATCGAAGTCAAGACAATGAAGAAGCTCTGCCATCCATCACGATCACAAGTGTTGCGACCTTTCATGTTTGACGGCCACGACCCGCTGCACGCCAAAGCACTCGTAGACACGGCAGCCGCCGCCTCGAAGGGCGACTAAGCGGTGTCTTTCGACTGTCACGCCCCGGGGCCGCGCGGCCAACCATCACCACCTGCCGGGCAATGTCGGCCGCTACTGGTAGGAATGTGAGCATGACTACAGCTCCTGAACTCAGTCGGGAACAGCGTGAGGCCGTCATGCGCATTGAACCAGCGGGCGACGCGTACGCCGCCGGTGAACCTCTCCGCGCCATCGCCGCCGATTTGGGCTGCCCGGTCGACGAACTCTGCAATTTCTTGGCCACGCAACCAGCCAGCCACCTTGAGCTACAGCGCGCAAGATCCGTCCGACGCCGGAGCCTGGCCACGAACGAAGTCATCTACGAGAACCGCGGCCTGCTGAACCGGTTGAACGACGCTGGGATCACCTGGTCTGATACGCCGAAAGTCCTGAAGGCGCTGCAGACGGCCATCGACGTGGAAGTCGCCGTCGAGCTCGTGCACATTCCCGGAGTCGCTTCCGAGCGGACGGCGAGGGAACTACCTCCACGGACCTTGGGCGACAAGCTCAGTCTTTTGTACGTGGCGGGCAAACACCACGGAATCGAACCGGACTGCCAACTGGCGCTCGGCACCATGCCGATCGAAGAGTTGGCCGCGCTCCGGTCACTCATGCAGCCCAACTTTCCGCCGCGACGCCTGGCGGAGTTCGCCGCAGTGGCGGAAACTACCAAGCTCGCCATCCGCGCCAGGGCGGTGCGGACCATCTCCTATGCGGACTACACGAAGACGGCGGCGACGGTTTCTTCGCGCCTGGGCAACACCGGAGTTGCCGCCGAGGGCCAGTGGCCGGTGCCGGGATTCGTGCTGCTACGCCGTTACGGTCATGGCTTCTGGGATGATGCACTGCAAGCTGCCGGCCTGAGCCTCCCAAGTTCCGAGTCCAGATTTACCGACATCGACTTTTTCGATGCGCTCGACGGTTTCACGGAGGAATGCATCGGTTTTGAGCATCCGATGAGCATTGCCATCTATGACCGGTGGGTTTACTCCGAAGCGTCCATGAGGAATGACCGGCCTTCGGCGGTGGAAATCGTCCGTCACTACGGCACCTGGGCTTCCGCAATGGGGATTATCCTTCCGCAAGAGGACGACGACGTGCTCGAAGATGATACCGAGCAAGGCGCCCTGCTGGCCGGCTTGCCATCCGCCGTCCGGCGCGCAATCCACCCGCCGCAACAATCACGGGGGTTTTGACCGTGAGCACACCTTCATCCGAGACTGACGTTCCCCCGCGCGACGTGATTGGGCAGGTAACCAGATCCTTCCTGGCCGGGGATCCACTCCGGTGCATCGCGGACGCCGCGAACACGAGCAGCTGGGTGCTTCTGGACATCCTCGGCAGCCGGGTCGCGGACCGGGACGAGGAGCAGCGGTCCAGGGCCCTCCGGAATCGATGCAATGCCACATTGGCAGCCCTCTACCAAGAGCGCGAACGCTTCGAACAGCTCAACCGAGCCGGTATCGATTTCGGGGATATACCCAAGGTTCTCGCCGCGCTCGGAGCACCCGTCGACGTCGACATTGCCGAGGAAATGCTCCGGACTACGCACACGTTCAAGGAACTCGCGCACCGTGCCTACCAACTACATAGGGGTGAGGTGGAGTTTGTTCCACCCATCGAAATGCTCAGCTTGCTCTACGTGCTGGGCCGCCACCGCGGAGTCCAACCCGATTATGAATTGGCTCTGGGAATGATGCCGCTCTCATCGGTCGCCGAGATCCGGAACTTCCTAGGTCCGGGCGGCCCCTACGGCCAGCCAGCCGAAATCCTGGCGGTCATTGAAACAACAGCGCAGGCCATCCGCGCCGGCGATGACGCCGGAATCTCGTACTCAGACTACGACGAGATAGCGGAGGCAATCTCGGCGGACCTTGGAGACGAACTGCCCGGTCGCGGAGACCTTTGGCCGGTGCCGGCACGCACGGTGCGGCGCCACTTGGGCCAAGGGTTCTGGGGCACCGCCTTGGCTTCCGCCGGGCTGCAACCGACATTGGACCCATTTATCTTCAGTGCGCCTGATTTCGTTGAGGCGGCCAGAGAATATAGAAGCGGTGGCCACTACTTCGGCTCCCCGAAAGATGTGGCGAGCTACGACAGTTGGGTGACTGTCGAAATGGCCGCCGGCCGCCATCGCCCGTCCGTAGTCGCCATCAGAAGGCACTTCGGCGCCTGGGAGTCAGTCATCGGCGCCGTAATGCCGTCGGAAGTCGAGGATGAGTACGACGGCATGGTCAACCACCTCAGAGTCCAGAACGACGTCCAGGAAGGTTGGGCAAAAGCGGGCGAACTGATCAGTGAGGTCCTCGCAAACATGCCGTGGAACTCATTCCTCAGCATTCAATACGCCGAGGACACCGAAGGACTGACACCCTACGCCCAAGCAGTTCCCAGCGCCGATGGGGTCTGGTTCGAAATTGTGTCCGAGCAGTATTTGCCAGCCGACACGTGGCCCATAGATACCGGCTACCTGACCGGGAATGGCTGGTCTGCTCCGAATAACGATTTTCCGAACTGGTTCAAGGACGGTATCCCGCACATTGAAGCGGGGCACCAGATACTCGAAGGCTTCAGATATGGCCGGGACTGCGACGACGCTAGCAAGCTTCGATGGCATACCGGCGAATTCCCGACCGGGCCCGGTCCGGACGGCGGCGTCACACTTGATGACGCGCTGAACGGTATTGTGCAGACACTTAGTAACGCTGCCTAGCCAAAGTCCGAGTTGATGGAGCATCGATGAAATGCATTCCGGAAGAACCCGAATTCGGTGATGGCCAGGGGGCAGAGAAGACGGTCTGGGACGCGCTGAAAAACAGCCTCCCCGACGACGTCGTACTTGCCCACTCAGTCCAGGTGCGGGACGGGCGGGCAGAACACGAGATTGACATCCTCGTCCTGTGGCCCGGCGTCGGCATGGCTGCCGTTGAGGTGAAGGGCGGCCGCATCTCTGTCGAAAACGGTCAGTGGCTGCAGTCGGACAGGTCGGGGGCGCACAAGATTCAGAGTCCCGTTGCGCAATCGCAGGGTTCTCTCCACGCCTTCAAGCACTGGATCGGACGCCAACTGGGGACGCCGCTGACCAGCCGCTTCGCCTACATGGTCAGCTTCCCCTACACCGATGTGCCCCTCGCCTGGGAGATGGCGGGTTGCCCTCGATCGCTGGTCCTGGACAAGGAAGACACGGCGTCGGTCGCAGAGCTGGTCCGGACCGCCATCGAGCGGGAAGGCGGCGGCGCTTCGTCGCTGGCGCCGGCGTTCATGGAGCGCATCGTGCGGGTGCTCAACGGAACGCTGGGACACGATGGCACCCAACTGCTGGACCCGAAAGAGCTGGAAGATGTCCAAGATCATCTCACCGAGCGGCAGTCGGTGCTGTTGAAGGCCACCCGGTCGCTGCCAAGGATCAGGTTCACCGGCGGCGCGGGAAGCGGGAAAACTTGGTTGGCCGTGGAAAAAGCCCGGCTGCTCTGCAAGCAGGGCAAACGCGTGGGCTTGTTTAGCTATAACAAGGGCATCAGCCAGTACCTTCAGGACCGGGTTTCGACCTGGCGTCATGCCCAGCCTGCATTCACCGGAGAGTTCCATGAATATGCCCGGCGTCTCGGGGTGCCGGACGGCACGGGACCCGCCTATTTCGAAGCGGAATTGCCGCAGCTGCTCAAGGATCTCGCGGTCAATCTCCAGCCCCAACAGCGGCTGGACGCCATCATCGTGGATGAGGCTCAAGACTTCGCCCCGCTGTGGTGGGAAGCGCTGTTGGCCACCACCACGGACGACGCCGAGATCTACGCCTTCCTGGACGACCACCAGGACGTTTACCGGCGTTGGGGCAATCCCTCCCAGGATGGCGCAAGCCCACTGGAAGACCTAGTGATGATCCACATCGACGAGAACCTTCGCAACACGAGGAAGATCGCAGAAACATTCAGATCCTTTGCGGGCGATCATTTCACTCCGCGGGGCAGCACCGGACTGCCCGTCCGGCGGGTTCAGTGCGCCACAGAGGACGCCCTTGACGTGGCGGGAGACTGCATCGATACTCTGATCGAGGAAGGGTGGGCGAACAACCAGATCGCAATGCTTACGACGAAGGAACGCCACCCAATCCATAAGGAATTCTTCGAGAAAGGCACCACCGCTGACTACTGGCGCGAGTTCCATGCAAACGAAGGCGAGTTCTACGGCCACGTTCTGGGCTTCAAGGGCCTGGAACGGTCGGTGATAGTCCTTTGTGTCAACGGCTTCAAGGACCTAAGCAGAGCAGCCGAGCAGCTCTACGTGGGCCTGTCCCGGGCCCGGAGCCTACTGGTGGTTGTCGGCGACTCGGATTTCCTGGAGGAGGCTGGCGGTCGGGATCTGAAGTTGGCTTTGTCGCGCGCCGAGGCTTGGGTGCCGGCGACTCCCGTCGATCGCTGAGGGCAAGCGCATGGTCCCCTTGACCACACCGCCATTTAAGCGCCAATTCCGGAACCTGGCGCTGGAGCAATGGGTAGGACTGCCGCCCGGGCCAGTCGATGGATCAGGTCACGGTCTGGTTTCCGCGGTCGCAACACTCGTTTCCTGCCCGGCAGTGGAGGGTGGCAGCGCTCAGGCGTCGGCGAGTGGCGTGTCGAGGGGAACCGTCCTCGGCCGCTCCTGCTAGTTTCAGTTCATGGGCGAGCCTGATGAGTTTGACGTTGACTATAACTTCTTCGATGACACTCCGGAGGGTAAGGACCCCGACAGTCACAGCCCCACACTCCGGCGATACCACCAGCTCCTATGGAGCAAGCCGCTCCCTGACGGGCGGCCGTTCGAGCTGCACGCTAGGCGCGCGCTCTCACCGTATCTCGTGTACGAAGCAGACGGCACGAGAATTGTTCTTGGAAGCGACACGATTGCGACGCGGCATCGAAGGAAACTGCACCACCTCTACTCGCAGCTTCCAGACGAGGTCAATGATTCGTTCCTGCGACGCTCGTACACGATCTGCGGATTCATGATCTTCCCAGTCTCGCAGGGCAGTCTCAACCAGAATCGAGGCACTCATCCGCGGATCCAAGACCGATGGGACTTGACACTCGAAGTGATCCGGCGCTTTTACGAGGGTGGCACGAGTCCTTTGGCCACGACCATGGATCGCTATGCCGGCTTCTTCGCGTTATTCGGCTCATTCGCCGGATACATCGAACATTTCCATCTCGGCGACTTCGTAGATGCGAGTGGAGCAGTGCGCTTCCTGCTCCCCTTCGACAACTTCGAATCGCCGGCGCTGCCCTCCGACCTGCCAACCTATGCGCGTTACCGCCTGGACAGTCTGGAACTATTTGAGGCACGCCGCCTGCGCATCCTGGACGAGGTCAGGCGCTGCCCGCTCAGCTGATCACCAAGTCCGGCACTAAGAGCGTTGGGCACGACGTCCTCGCTTCGCGGTGGGATGTCCGCCAGGGTGAGGGCGCTGAGAAGGGTGCGGTTCAGCACCACCGATCGTGCGGAGAGCACCAGTGGTCGTGTGGCCCAGCACCGCTGGCGCTCCCGGTCACGGATTACGCGGTGGCGACGCGGTGGGTTCCCCATCAAGTTGGCTCACCGGGTTACTCCGGCGTAATAGTCCCCTCTCCGGACATAGCAGCACCTCGGGTTCATGCGGCGAGGACGGGGCGCTGGGGGCATCTACTCTGCGAACTCAAAGTCGATGGTGATTTCGGGATCGACGCTTGCGATGATTCCGGAGTAGAACACCTTGGCTTGCTCTTTCAGCGCTACTGCGTTTTGGGTGATGTACTTCTGCTTGTTCTCGTCGCTGAGAATGTTGTTGATCATGCGAGTTTGGACGGCTGGCGGTGTCAGCCAGCTAAGCGCATTGTTGCTCTCGAGGGGGTCCTCGAACACGGGATTGTCAAAGCCGATGCCAATAAATTGAGGGATGGTCACCCGAAACGACTTTGGGCCGATGGGTTCGATCTTCACCTGTGACCCATCGACGCCTAATTTTGCGTCGAATTTGTACTGGATCAGCGTCGTTTTTTCGCTCGCGGGTATCGCCACGCCGAGAATCTCTCCATTGCTTTCGTGCCTGGTGACACCCTCGATGTGAAGGCTGAGCAGGGCGACCTCTTGCACGCGCGTGACGGCCTGAACCACCTGCGAATCGCGTTCGTTCGAGCTGCTGGTGAACAGCGAACTGATAGCGAGAGCGTTGAGCCCACCGAATGCGAAAGCGGCGCCCGTACCCGCGACAACCAGCACGGTGATCAGCAGGAGAGGCCAAAGCAGAACCCTTGCTTTGAAAAAGGTCATGACGATTTAGTCTCCAGTTTCGTTCGACGTCGAAACGCCCTCGTAATTTCGCGGTGTGGAACGGCCACAACAGATCGCCGCGTCAAGTCCCCTCGAACCATATACGTAAGCAATAGCCGGCCGACTATGACGCGCCCCGCCGGTCCTGGAATTTGCGGCTGCGGGCCGATGCGCACCGAACCGCGACAGCACCCCGCTTGCCGCCCCGCACGCTGAACGCCAGGTAGCCGCTGTAACTATGCCCGTGACCGTCTCTGAAGTGAAATAGTTCTCGACGACGACCGCAGCATCGCTCTCAAGGACAAGACCGCCTATGTCCGCTCCCCACACGCCCATCGAGGTGTTCACCTCCTGACGCACCAAGTAACTGCCATGCGGAAGCGGTTCGCTCCCCGGCGAAGGCCGGTTAAACTCATCGATAAAGATCCGCAGGAAACGGTCGCCAAGGTTGCGCGTCTGTTCGAGGTCCAGCAACCACTGGGTTACTTTTCGACAAGTTCTTCGCTGCCAGTCTCCGACCCGTCCGCAGTCTGCCCGCCGCGATTTTTTCGTTTGAACAACCCTGCGACGCTCCCTCCGACCGAACCCGCGGCACCGGCGAGGGCGCCTCCGACGCCCTTGACCGCGGTGAGGGCCTGTGGCTCATCCGGGATCCCGTCCCCGTCGATGTCGACGCTCCGGAACGCGCGAGTTACCGTGTCGGCAGCGGTTGCCACCCCGGAGCCCACGGCCACAGCACCCGTTGCGACACCGCTCCCCACCGTGCTCGCAGTGCCGGCAATCCAGTTTCCTGTCGTCTTCGCGGCGTCCTCCATCGCTGCAAGGGCACGGTTCTGTTCGAAGTCAACGTCTCCGTCAGCATTGGCTTTCATATCGACAGCGAGATGTTCGGGGAACATGTCGGGGGCATCAGCGAATGCGGCCCGGGCTGAGACGATGACGTCGCGACCGAACACGAAGCGCGTGACGCCTCCCGCCAGGGCTCCAACTCCGTATTCAATCGTTGCCTGCTGCTTTCCACTCAAATTTTCTCGCACGACGTCCAGCTGACCCGTCTCCATGGTCCGAACCAAGCTCTGCGCGGCGCCTCCAGGGAGAGTGTCCGCGAGCGTGTTCGCCCAGTGCGACCAGTCCGTGCGGCCAGCAGAGACCCCACTGCCAACGCCGACGATGCCTTCAGGCGACGCGCTCGATAGGTCTGTCGCCATCGTTGCGATTTGCTTCTGGCTCACGCGTTCGTTCGAGAGTCCGTAGACAAGGGCGAGCGCCTGGTCTTTATCGAGGTCCATTCCGTGGATATCGGCAATAGCGAGCGCGAAAACCGCGGTGATCTCGAACTGCAACTGCTCATCGCCTGCGGGAAGGAGAGCAGCGGCTCGCTGTGCACCGTTCTTCGC
Organism: Arthrobacter sp. UYEF3; assembly: GCF_040546245.1. NCBI lineage: Bacteria > Bacillati > Actinomycetota > Actinomycetes > Micrococcales > Micrococcaceae > Arthrobacter > Arthrobacter sp. UYEF3. The sequence goes on along the minus strand of NZ_JBEPNK010000002.1, from coordinate 222,372 downwards.
AGTACCCAGCGCCATGTTCTTTGCGGCTTGTTTCGCAGCGCTCTTTGCGGCAAGTTTGACGGCTTCCTTACCGGTCTTTTTGGCGGCCTGTTGTCCCGCACTCTTCATGCCGGCTGCTGCCGCCCCGACTCCAGGAATCATCGCGATACCAATATCAGCCGCGATCGCGCCGGCGCTGATGAGGGCACCAGCAGTCGTGATCGAGGTTCCGTAGTGACGCTCCAACATCTGAATCACTTCAGCGGGCGTTGCGTCCGGATGCCGCCGTCGGAGCCTCATGACGTACTTGCGAGCAATAGAATGACGAGCGCTGACCGCCTTAGCAATGTCACGCGTGGCGTCCTCACCGACCAGCTCCGCCTCCAGCGTGATGCTCTCGATATTTGTCATCGCTTACTCCTCTGTCGTTGCACCTCTCCAGGAGGTGTGAACGCGGCTGATAGGTGCGAATTCGCCCGTGCCGCACTGGAACCATGGTGATTCTATTCATGGATCCCGGCTTGGAAGGCCGCGGCGCGTTTAAGGCAGCTGCTGGGGCCCAACGTCCCTATCATCTCCGTCGCCATCAGCGACAAGTCGGGCTCGCCCAGCGTGGCGATCGACGACGAGCGGGCAGCCTACGACGCGACCCGTCACCTGCAGCGGCTGGGGACCGAGCACCCACTGCCGGTGAACCTCGACGGCGAGATCGCGACCACTACGCCCTCTGACTTCACCGTCCAGCGCAACGCCGTCCGCGTCGTGGTGCCACAGGGCAGCACCAGCGCGTTGTTCGACGGACCGGGCGCCTCAAACGGGCCGCCGTCGTGATTCCCGACGGCGGAAGGTTGTGATTATCGGGGAACAAGCCGCCATAGGGACGTGACCTCGGCCGTGCGCGCTTCGAAGAGAGGATCGTCCCGGTCCGATGCCTTCGGATGCGTTGGCTTGGTGTCGAGCCGTTCCAACACCTGCAGCCCGGCCGCCTCGATGGCGGCCAGCAGATCCTCACGCGACCGCAGGCCAAGGTGCTCGGCCAGGTCGGAGAGGACCAGCCAGCCCTCCCCGCCCGGCTCAAGATGATCGGAAAGTTCGTTCAGGAAGCGGAACAGCATTCTGCTTCCGGGGTCATAGACTGCACTGTCCAAACTGGAATGCGGAGTGGCCGGAATCCAGGGAGGGTTGCACACGATCAGCGGCGCGCGTCCGGGCGGGAACATGTCGGTCAGGACGGCCTCGGCACGGTCCTGGACACCGAGGTTCCGGAAATTCTCAGCGGCACAGGCGATCGCACGCGGCTCATTGTCCGTTGCCACTACGCGGCGGACTCCCCGGCGCGCGAGGACGGCAGCGAGCACCCCGGTGCCGGTTCCGACGTCGAACGCCAGCGTGTCAGAGGGCAGCGCAGCGGCGGCCACGAGATCCACATACTCACTCCGTGTGGGAAAGAACGTGCCGTAGTGCGGGTGGATGCGGCCCTGCAGGGCGTCGACGTACACGCCGTTACGTCGCCACTCGTGGGCGCCAATGACCCCGACAAGCTCATGCAGGGACACGATGGAAGATTCGCCGATATCACCGTACGCTTCAGCGGCGGCCTGCCGGATGTCCGGTGCGCGGCGCAGCGGCACCACCGGGCCCGGACCAAGAGGTACCAGCAGCAGGCCGAGAACGCGTGCACGGTGCGAGCGGGACTGGCGGTGCCGATAGAACTTATCGGCCGGAGTTGCTGCGATCTCTTTCTTTCCGGCACCTAGCCGCCGGTCCACGGCGTTGAGGATCTGCCGTGCGTTGTGGAAGTCACCGTGCCAGAGCATCGCGATCCCCTGTGACGCCATCCGGTTCGCATCATCGGCCGTGAGAGAGTCGGACACCACTTCGACGCGCGTCGGCGCCGGTCTGCCGTTCGCCGAACGCCATCGCGCGGACATGCTCTCACCAGCCTCGGCCCAGGTCACGAGGGCACCCTCAACCTCCGTAGCTCTGCTCGAAGGCTTGAGGACAGACGTCGGGGTTTCGACAGGAGCTGGCGTGTCAGAGATAAAGATCCATTCCAAGAGTCCGGGGGATCGTCGACAACGTGGCTGGCTACTTCCAAGATTCCGGACCGTCATCCCGCCGCGACCCGCGCTTGGTTGATGGCCCCTGGAACCAGTCAACCTGCATTGTCAGGATACAGGTGCGCACCAACGGCTCCACCGACGGCGTCGGGGTGCACGGCACGTCTGCCGCTTCCCGATCCGCCTGTCCCTCGGCTAGTGCGTGCCTTTAGCCTTCGCGGCGCACTAAATCGACGTTGCGTTCGCGCTCCGGGGCTGACAGACCCCCGGCTACCGACTGCCCGAGCCAGTATTTCTGGGGTCCTCTACGGAGAGCGCGGCGCGCGCACCGGCTACCAGCACCGGGTCCGTGGCATCCAATTCCTGCGCCCCGCCTCCGGGACCCGCCGGGTGCCGGTCCAGGACCGTGGTCCGCGCGGAAAGGTGCACGGCGGCCACGCCTGCGGCTGCCAGTGCCGGGATGTCCTCTAGCCGCACGCCGCCGCCTGCCATGATCTGCACTCCGTCCGGCGCGAGCCGGACCATGGCCGCCAGGGTGGCGAGCCCTTCGATGCTGCGGACCGCCGCGCCGGAGGTCAGCACCCTGCACACCCCCGTCCCGGCCAGCCGGACAAGCTCCGCCAGAGGGTCTGCCGTGGCATCCAGCGCCCGGTGGAAGGTCACAGGTAGGTCCCCGGCTGCGGCGGTGAAACGTGCCAGCACGTCAAGGTCGATCCGGCCGTCTGCAGTGAGCGCGCCGACCACCACACCGCCCACCCCAGTGCCGGCCAGTGAAGTGATGTCAGCGCACATCGTGCGCGCGTCCTCGTCCGAGTACACGTAGCCGCCGCCCCGGCTGCGCACGAGCACATGAACAAACCCGGCCCGTCCTCCTGCGGCCTCCACAGCCAGCTGTACGGCGCCCATGGACGGCGTCAATCCGCCGGTCCGCAGCGCGGCGCACAACTCAACCCGGGTGGCTCCGCCTTCCAGCGCAATGCGCACTCCGGCGGCATCCTGGACAGCAATCTCCAGATCAGTCATGCGACGGACCTTCTTTCACCTCGGGCAACCCCGGGCCGGCCGGGCACCGTTGCGCTGCCCGCCCGGGCGTTGCCGGCCCCGACATGGAGGAACGGCGGCGGGGATGTCCATTGCCCGGCCCGCATTACGGCACGGACGGTGAGGACCTCGTCGAGGACGACGAGGTCGGCGCGCTTCGCGGGCTCCAACGCGCCGACATCGGCGAGCCCCAGCATGGCGGCGGGGTGCTCCGTGAGGGCGGTGAGTGCTTGTCCGAGGGGCACACCTGCCGCCTCCACGGCGTATCGGAGGGCCGCGTCCAGGGTCAGTGTGCTTCCGGCGATGCTGCCGCTGCCGGCCAGGCGGGCTTGTCCGTCGCGGACGTCAACGTCCAGGCCGCCGAGCCGGTAGCGGCCTTCGGGGGCGTCGGCGGCTGCCATGGCGTCAGTAACGAGAACTGCCCGCGCCGGGCTGTCGAAGATTCTCCGGATCATTGCGGGGTGAAGGTGAACGCCGTCGGCTATCAGTTCAACAAACACATCCTTGTCTTCCAGCAGCGCTGTTGCCGGCCCGGGGTGGCGGTGATGGATGGGCCGCATCCCGTTGAAGACGTGCGTTCCCGCGGTGGCCCCGGCCTGGATGGCAGCCCGGGTTTGCTCGTAGGAGGCATCCGTATGACCGATGGCAGCGACGGCTCCGTGGCTGCAGATCTGCCGGACGGCGTCGAGTCCGCCGGCGAGCTCCGGGGCCAGGGTGACCATGCGCACTGTCCCGGCGCCTGCCTGCAGGAGGTGGGCAATGTCGCCCCGGACCGGGGCACGCAGCAGTTCCGGAGCGTGCGCGCCCTTATGTGATGGGCTCAGCCATGGCCCTTCGAGGTGGATACCGGCCAGGTCCCCGCTGCGGACGTGGGGCGCCAGCCTGCGGATGTGTTGTTCCAGCTGGTTCAGTGGCGCGGTCACGAGGCTTGCCATGATTGTGGTCGTCCCGTGCCGCAGATGGGTCTCCGCGATGCGGCTGGCGGCGTCCGGATCCGGGTCGTCAAAGGACTGCCCGCCGCCGCCGTGGACGTGGGCATCGATGAAGCCCGGCACAAGGGTCATTGCAGTCCTGAAATCGGGATCGCGTGGTGGATTCCCCCTGCCGACGGCGTGGATCTGCGCCTCCGATATTTCAATCCAGCCTGGTTCCAGCCACTCGCCGGCGCTGAAAATGCGTGCTGCTTCGATGATCATAAGGTTGTACTTCCGTTCGTCGGCCCCGGGCGGGCCTGATAGCTGTGGGAGATCCTCCGGCTGGTCAGGCTCGTTGCAGTTTGCTGGCGGCGGCCTCGTCGACGATGACGGTGACGTTCGGGTGGAGTTGAATCAAGGAGGCGGGAAACTGCTCGGTGACCGGCCCTTCGATGGCCCGGGCTGTGGCCTCTGCCTTACGGTGGCCATGGGCAATCAGCAGCAGGTGCCGGGCTTCGAAGATGGTGGCCAGGCCTTGGGTGATGGCGCGTGTGGGAACGTCTTCCAGCGAGTCGAAGAACCGGGCGTTGTCTGCCCGGGTGCTGTCGGCCAGTTCAACGACCCGGGTCCGGGAAGTGAACGCGGACCCGGGTTCGTTGAAGGCCAGATGTCCGTTGGATCCGATCCCGAGGACTTGGAGATCGGCGCCCCCGGCCGAGCGGATGCGGGCTTCAAAGCCGGCTGCCTCGAGGGCGCCGTCCGCCGCCTCTCCGTCCGGTGTGTGGATGAGTGCCGGGGTCAGACCCAGCCGGTCGATGACTTCGCGGCGGATGACCTGGGCGTAGCTGTGTTTGTGTGTGGAGCCCAGTCCGAGGTATTCGTCGAGGGAGAATCCGCGCACCCTGCCCAGATCGAGGTTCTCCGCAGCCAGGGCCTCGTAGAGCGGCATTGGTGATGATCCGGTCGCCAGCCCCAGGACGGCGTCGGGTTTCTCCCTGATCAGGGCGGCAACAATCAGGGCCCCGCTGGCACCGGCCTGGCCCGGGGTGCCGGTCTTGATAATTTTCACGTGGATTTCGTTGTTCCTGTCGTGCAACCGGGTGGCCCGGTTCGGATGGCTTGGAGTGTCTCGGCCTGAGGATTCACTTCACGCCGCCGGCAGTCAGTCCGCCGATCAGGCGCTTTTCGATCAGCATAAAGAGGATCACTACGGGGACGACGGCGACGATGGAGACGCCGAAGACGTACTGCCAGGCGGAGTCGTACTGGCCGACGAATTTGGTCAGCGCGACGGAGAGCGGCTGGTTTCCGGCGGTCTGCAGGATCACGAGGCTGGCCGCGAACTCGTTCCAGCAGGAGACGAAGGTGAAGATGATGGCCGTGACGATGCCCGGCCAGACCAGGGGGAGGTTGATCTTGAACAGGACACTGAATCTGCCGGCTCCATCAATCTGTGCCGCCTCATCGATTTCCTTGGGCACACCGGCGAAGAAGCTGTGCATGATCCATACCGCAAAGGAGAGGTTGAAGGCGGCGTTGATCAGGATCATGGCGAGCCAGGTGTCGGCGATGTTCAGGGCAAGCATTTCCCGAAACAGGCCCGCGGTCAGAACCGCCGGTTGCAGCATCTGCGTCACGATCACGAGGAACATGAAAACCATTTTTCCGGGGAACTTGAATCTGGCGGTGTAATACGCGGCGGGGGTGGCGACCAGCAGGACCAGGAGGGTGGCACAGGAGGCGATGATGATGGTTGAGATCAGGTTTTGCGGCAGCGGTGTCTCCGGCGTTGACCACATGGTGGCGTAGTTGTCGAAGCGGGGCGTGGCAGGGAGGTACTTGGGGGGGACGCTCAGGATCTCCGGGCGACTCTTCAGCGAGCCGACGGCCATGATCACGTAGGGGGAAATGAAGATCAACGCGATGATCAAGCCCGCAACCATGCGCAATGCGACGCGGCGGCCGCTGGCGTGGTCGCTGCCGTAGCGCGTCTTGCGCGGTGCGGTGCGGACGACGGCGGGACCGGTCGGTGTTGTGCCGGCCACCGGCGGGAGCGTCGAATGTGCCATTAGTCCATTTCCTTCATGGGTTTGACGATCTTTATGTAGGCGGCCACGACCACCAGGACAATGGCGAAGTTGACAACGCTCATGGCGCTGGCAACATCCAGCCGCTGGTCGACCTGGATCCACTTGAACATGCGGGTGATAAGGGTGTCGGCGTCGTATCCGGGAAGGGAGCCGGTGATGAGTTTCAGGATCGCGAGGTTGTTGAAGACGTTGATGATATTGATCAGCACTGCCACGGCGAGGCTGTCGCGAAGCTGTGGCAGGACAACACTGAAATAGGTGCGGGCAGGGCTGGCCCCGTCCATTTTTGCGGCCTCGAGTACCTCCCCGGGGACGCCCTGCAGGCCTGCGAGGATTGTGTAGGACGTGAACGGCAGGGAGACGAAAACTGCGGTCAGGATAGCGACGATGAAGGCGGCGGGCATGCTTTTGGTGAAGCCGAAGGGCGCATCGATCAGGTGCAGGTCCACCATGGACTTGTTGATGATGCCGTAGAAGGGGTCTAGGCCGTAGACGAACACCGTAGTGGTCATGACCACGCTGGCCGCCCAGGGCACAATCACAGCCATCCGGACTAAGGTCCGCCCGGGGAAGGGCTTGTTGAGGAACTGTGCCAGCGCCAGGGACAGCAGCACGGTGATGATGACGACCGCGGCAACCCACACCACGGTGTTGCCCAGGACGCGGGGCAGGGACGGGTCGGCAAAGACCTGCGTGAAGTTTTTCAACCCCGCGGGGCCGGTGTCCGTCCCGTAACTGCTGATGGAGCGGAACGCGTTGTAGATCATGTAGGCCGCAGGGAACAGGACGATGCCGACAATCAGCACCAGGCAGGGCGCGATCCAGGGCAGTGCCCTCCAGATGCTGTCCCGGCCACGGCCGGTCTGGGGGCGCCGGGGTGCAGCCTGCCTGGCTGCGGGTACGTCGTGGGTATCGCCTGTGACGGCTGTTTTACTCATGGGAGATTCTCCGGGTGTCAGAGGATGGATCTGCAAGGGGTGGCCGGCGAGTGACATTTTCGTAATACTCACCGGCCACCCCCGGGGCCTAGGAAGCGGCGTCGGCCTTGGTCTGGATGTCCTTCAGCACTGCGGCCGGGTCTGTCCCCTGCGCGATCTGTCCTATCAGCGACTTCACCGCACCCTGCGTCGCGGTCCAGGCCTTGTTGGTGGACGGGTAGAACCTGGCGTTGGGCAGGAGGTCCAGGAACGGTTTTGTATCCGGGTCGGATGCGAGTTTCTCGGCACCGGACTTGGTGGTGGGCAGGAACCCTTCGGCTGCGACCCACTTGGGGTAGACGTCGGTCGAGTAGAAGTAGTCCAGGAACTTCTTGATTGCGTCCTGCTTCTTGCCGTCGTTCTTGAAGGCCATCAGGTGGTCAGCGACGCCGAGGGTGAAAGGCGATCCGTCTTTCGTGGGGATCGGAGCTACACCATATTTCAGTGCGGGGTTCTTTTCCTTGATCTGACCCACAGTCGGCGGCAGCGCCTCGATCATTCCCAGCTGACCCTGAATGAAGACGTTGATCAGCGGGGTCCGGTTGGTAGCTCCGGCGTTGGCCTGGGTGACCTTTTCATCCACGAGTTTCTTCATGAAGTTGGCGCCCTCGAGGTTCTCCGGAGTATTCACCGTGATCTTCTTCGCATCGCCATAGCCGCCGCCGGCCCCGTAGAACCAGATTCCGGTTTCGGCCTGGGCCTCCTCGGCTCCAAGGGGAAGACCATATCCGGGTGTTCCCGTATCCGTGATCTTTTTCGCATCGGCCTCAAGCTCGGCCCAGGTTTTGGGTGGTGCGGAGATTCCTGCTTTTGCGAACAAGTCTTTGTTGTAGAACAGGGCGCGTGCCGAGGCCAGTATCGGGAGGCCGTACTGAGTGCCGTCGATCGAGGCATTCTGCGCAAATTTGTCCTGGAAGTCCTTCGCCGTGGACTCCGACAAAACATCCTTTGCCGGGTACAGGAGCTGGTCCTTGGCGAAGCCCGCGAAAGCATCGATGTTGAGGATGTCCGGGGCCTGTTTTCCCTGAATCTTGGTTTTCACGACATCGTTAATGTTGTCCCAGGACTGGACTTCAAGATTGACCTTGGTGCCTGGGTTTTTGGCCTCGAAGTCCTTGATGATGCCTTCCCAGCGGCCCTTGGTGCCGTCGGCGTAGCTCGGGACCAGAAGGTTGATGGTGCTTTCTCCGGCGCCGGCGTTGCCGCCGGATCCGCCGAATCCGCAGGCGGAGAGCAGCATGCCCGCTGCCGCAATTGAGGCGAGTGCGCCGGTGCGCAAGGACTTCTTCATTGTCTTCCTTTACGTTCAGGGGATGCCATCTGCCTCCGCCGGGGGCCTGCAGCAGATAGCCTGCGCAAGCTTAAGGAGAGGAAGTTTGACGATTCATGATGTTAGCTTCATCAAAAAATGCACTTATAATCATCTTGCCTACCGATTGTCGCGTGATCCAGCTCTCAGGTCAACTCTTTTTTTGAGACTAATTCCTCATCCTGGCAAGCGAATACCGCCCGCCGGGCGCGCTTCGTGGCCGGCAAACAGGCGGCCGCGTCCGCAATCAGGCGCTTTCCGACCGGGACCGGCGTCCAACAACTCGCATAGATCGATAATGATGTTTACATGCATCAAACAATCAGTAATAATCATCTAGTCAGGTGATTCCGAACGGCGGCGCGCCTCGACGTCTTCAGGTCCCTGATGGCCTGCCATCTGACCCCTCACTACTAGGAGCCTGTCCCATGACTGAGCTGCATACTGACCGTTCCCTGCTTGGCACCCATATGGAAGCTGAACTGACGTCCCAGCCCGAAATCTGGGCACGAGCAGCCGAACAGGCCCGTTCCGAGGCCCCGGGCCTGCTGCCCGCCGACGGCCAGAAGATTGCCGTCATAGGATGCGGCACGTCCTGGTTCATGGCGCAGTCCTATGCGTTCCTGCGCGAATCCACCGGCCGTGGCGTAACGGACACGTTCGCGGCCTCCGAGGCCTTCGTCGACCGGGGCTACGACGCGGTGGTGGCGATCACTCGTTCGGGGACCACCACGGAGGTCCTGGAAATACTCCAGAGACTGCAAGGCAGCGTCCCGACGGTGGCCCTCGTTGGTGATACCGGGTCGCCCGTCGCGGATATCGCCGGGTCCGTCATCGGCCTGCCGTATGCGGATGAACGGTCGGTCGTGCAGACCCGGTTCGCCACCTCGGGGCTGGTCTACCTGCAGACCGCGCTCGGCATCGCGGTGGATTCGGCCATTTCCGATGCCAGCGCCGCCGTCCTGGAGCCGGTCGCGCCGGAACTGATGGCTGCCGAACAGTTCACGTTCCTTGGCCGCGGCTGGACCGTCGGCCTGGCCCACGAGGCGGCCCTGAAGATGCGTGAAGCCTCCCAGTCCTGGACCGAATCGTACCCGGCGATGGAATATCGTCATGGCCCTATCGCCATCGCTGCGCCCAACCGCGTCACGTGGCTCTTCGGCGACGAACCTCACGGGCTGGCTGCAGATATCGCGAACACCGGAGGCTTGTATATCCACCGCGACGCAGCACCGCTTGCCGAGCTCGTGCGGGCCCAGAAAGTTGCTTTGGAACGTGCCCGCACCCTCGGTCTGAACCCCGATCAGCCGCGGAACCTGAGCCGCTCCGTCATTCTGGATGCCTAGCCGATGAACGAGCATTGCACACAATCCGGCTCCGCAAGCGGACCGGCTGTGCTGGCTTTCGACGTGGGCGGAACGGATATGAAGGCCGGCATCGTCCTGGCCACGGGCCGGATCATCGGCCTGCGCCGAATGGCCACCCCCAGGGACCCGGTGGACACGGGAGGCGCGTTGATCAAAAAGATCACGGAAGTCGCGTCAGAATACCGGGACCGCTACCCTGGTCATCCTGTCCGCGCTGCCGGGCTGATTGTCCCCGGCCTGGTCGATGAGGCAACGGGCACCGGCATCCTCTCCGCAAACCTGGGCTGGAAAGACTTTCCGTTTGGGGAACGGGCGCAGGTCGCGCTCGGGCTTCCGGTGGCCTTCGGGCATGACGTGGGGTCTGCCGGGGAAGCCGAGTTTAGGTTCGGGGCCGCCCGCGGCGCCTCCAACGCGGTTGTGCTGGTCATCGGGACCGGCATTGCCGGGGCGGTCTTCGTCGATGACCGGCGTCTGACCGGCGGCGGATACGCCGGCGAACTGGGGCATGCCCCGGTGCCGGATCCTGACCGCCCGGGTTCCACTACGATTCTGGAAGCCGTCGGCTCAGCGGGGGCCATCGCATCCCGCTACTGCGCCGCCACCGGAGCCAGCGTCGGCGGAGCGCGGCAGGTTCTTGACCTGGCCGAAGCGGGCGATCCGGAGGCCTCCCGGGTCTGGAACGAGGCGGTCGACGCACTTGCCTTCAGCATCGTCCAGTGCGTATCGATCCTCGGAACCGAGACGGTCGTGATGGGCGGCGGCCTGTCCCAGGCCGGGGAGGCGCTGCTGGCACCCCTGCGGACACGCGTGGAAGACCTGCTGAGCATCCACCGGCGCCCGCGGATCGTCCCCGCCACCCTGGGTCAGGACGCCGGTCTGATCGGCTCCGCACTGAAAGCCCGCGAGCTCCTGAGTTCCATCGAATCCAACATCGAGGCGCCATGACCCCCCCGTCACACCGGCTCATCGTCACAGTCACACCCAACCCGGCAGTGGACATGACCTACCACCTCGACGGCCTCCACCCGGGCCGGACACACCGCGTCTCCCCACCGCTGGAGCGGGCCGGAGGCAAGGGTTTGAATGTCGCCCGGGTGGCGCACCAAATGGGCCACCCCGTTATTGCCGTAGCTCCCGTGGGCGGCGCCGCCGGCGCGGTATTCCGCACGGAGCTGGAGGCCAGCGGCATACCCCACCGGCTCATACCGGTGACAGCGGACACCCGTCGAAGCATAGCTTTCGTCGATTCCGGCCATGATGTCACGAGTATCTTCAACGAGCACGGACCAGCGTTGGGGGCTTTAGGGTGGCAGGCGCTGAACTCCGCGATCGCGGAGACACTGGACGGCCCTGGCAGACTCGGCACCCCGGACTGCGGGGTCCTCGTCGGCTCCGGCAGCCTCCCGGCAGACGCGCCCGATGACTTTTATTCGGAGTTGGTCAGGCTTGCACACAGCCGCGGCGTGCCGGCCGTCATTGACACGTCGGGCCCACAAATGCTGGCCGCAGCGCGGGCCGGAGCGGACCTCCTCAAGCCAAACCTCGAGGAACTGATGGAAGCAACAGGCCAGACCGACCTGTGCCAGGCAGCGCGTCACCTGATGGATCTGGGGGCCCGGATGGTGCTGGTCAGCACCGGTGCTGACGGGATGTCCGCCTTCACGGCCCGGTCCCCCGGCAGCGTGTGGAAAGCGCGGCTGCCCCGGCCGCTGGCGGGCAACCCCACCGGTGCCGGTGATGCAGCGGTCGCCGCCGCTGCTGTGGTCATGGCTTCGGGCCGGCGGGACCCTGAGCAGATTTTGCGCGCGGCAACCGCGTGGTCGGCGGCCGCCGTGCTGATGCCGGCCGCCGGCGAAATTTCGCCGCGTCACACCGAACTGGCGCAGCAACTGATCGTCACTTATGAGGAGAATCCGGCATGACCCTTGTCCCCACAGCAGAACTGATGTCCGCTGCGGCCGCCCGCGGCACCGGGCAGGGCGCCTTCAACGTTATTCATTTGGAAACCGCTGAGGGCTTGATCGCCGGCGCCCAAAGGGCCGGGCTGCCGCTCATCCTGCAGATCTCCGAGAACTGCGCCAGATACCACGGCGGGCTCGAACCCCTGGCGCTGGCCTCGATGGCGCTGGCCAAAAGGGCCAGCGTGCCCGTTTCCCTTCATCTCGATCATGCCGAAGACGAGCAGCTGGCGATGCAGGCCGTTGATCTGGGCTTCGGCTCCATCATGTATGACGGAGCCCACCTGGCCTACGAAGACAACGTTGCGGCTACCGCCCGGGTCACCGATTACGCTCATGCTATGGGCGTGTATGTGGAAGCGGAACTGGGCAAGGTCGGGGGCAAGGACGGCGCGCACGCGCCCGGGGTGCGCACCGACCCGAAGGAAGCCGCCGACTTTGTGGCCGCGACCGGAGTCGACGCCCTCGCTGTCGCCGTCGGTTCCTCCCATGCAATGACTGAACGCAGCGCCACCCTGGATTTGGAGCTGATCGGCCGTCTTCGCGGGAGCCTGGATGTCCCGCTTGTGTTGCACGGTTCCTCCGGCGTTGCCGACCAGGACATCGTCTCCGCAATTTCCGCAGGCATGACCAAAATTAACGTCTCCACCCATCTGAACGGGTTCTTCACCCGCGCCGTGCGCGACTGCCTTAATGCCGATCCGGCCCTGGTCGACCCACGCCGGTATCTCCGGGCTGGCCGTGACGCGTTGGTTCCCGAGTCGGCCAGGCTGCTGACCCTCTTCGCCACTCTGGAGTACGACTCATGAACCGCACCGAGCGCCTGAACTCCATCCTGAACCTGCTGGCCGAAAACGGGCAGGTTGAAGTGGACGACATCGTCGCGACCCTGGCCGTGTCACCGGCCACGGCCCGGCGTGACCTTGACAGCCTGGCCACGCAGAGGCTGTTGACCCGCACCCGCGGCGGTGCGGTCAAGGGCTCCGTGGCCTATGACCTGCCCGGCCGCTACAACCGTGATGACCATTCCCAGCAGAAACAGCTCATCGCCCAGACCGCCAGCAGCCTCATACCGCGTGGCGCCGTCGTTGGGCTCTCCGGCGGCACCACCAATACCGCTATCGCCCAGGTCCTGGCCACCCGGGCGGACCTGAACGTACCATCGAACCGGCCGGCGCTGACCGTGGTGACCAACGCGATCAACATCGCGGCCCAGCTCGCCGTGCGGCCAAATATCAAGATCATGGTTACCGGCGGAATCGTCAACCCCCGCTCGTACGAGCTCGTGGGACCGTTCGCGGATGCGACCCTTCAGAACGTGGCCCTGGACCTGGCCTTCATTGGCGTTAACGGTGCGGACCCAGTCCTGGGTCCCACCGTGAACGACGAAGGCGAAGCCACAGTCAACGCACTCATGGCCCGGCGCGCGTCCGAAGCCTACATGGTCGCGGACTCGTCGAAGATCGGCCAGCGCTCCTTCGCCACCATGAGCGGGGTCGCGTTCCGCAATCTCATCACCGATGCCGGCATCACCCCCGCCGACCGGGAAGCCTTCGAAAGCCACGGCGTCAAAGTCATCATCGCCCGCTGATGCAAGGGGTGGAACAGGATGCGCCTGAAAGGGGCAGCGCCAGTTGCGATCAGAACTTTCCCAGGCATGGAGAGCACGCATGGGCAAGAACGCGAAGCTGGACGCGGCCCGGGCAACGCTGACCAGGCTGACCGACGAGGAAGCCGCCGCCTGCCGCGGTCTGGGCGCAAACACCTAAGGACCGGCGGTCCGCCTTGAGCAGGAGCTGATCCGCTGGGACCGGGCGCCGGAGCGGCTCCTGCCCTAACCTCGGGGGCGTTCTCCGGGCTGAAGTCACAGTCGGTTCCCACGGCCGGTGCGGCATAGAATGACGAAAAAGTACCTCTGAACTGCTGGTCCGGGCCCACCGGTTGGCCGATTATCCTCTCCCGCCGAGGTCGGGGCCGTGCTGCAGTACGACGGCCTGGTCTTGCCTTCCGAGAAAGAGCTGAACTGATGAAATTTGCACGTCTGGGTACACCCGGTTCCGAAATCCCCGCCGTCATGGACGGCGGAAAGTACTACTCCCTCGCGTCCGTGACTGCGGATCTCACCGGGGACTTCTGGTCCTCCGGCGGACCCGCCCGCGCCGCCGCAGCCCTGGCCGCCGGCGAATTGCCCGAGCTGGAGGCCGACGGCCTCCGGATCGGCGCCCCCATCACCAGGCCCTCCTCGGTGTATGGCATCGGCTTGAACTACGCCGGGCACGCCGCCGAGTCCGGCTCCGCTCCCCCCGCCTTTCCCCTCCTCTTCCACAAGGCCCCCAACACCGTGGTGGGGCCCGATGACGCCGTCGCGATTCCCCGCGGGTCCAGCAAAACGGACTGGGAGGTCGAGCTCGGCGTCGTCATCGGTGCGCGCGCTTCCTACCTCTCGTCCCCGTCGGAGGCCATGGACTACATCGCCGGTTTCGTCACCGTCAACGATCTGTCCGAGCGCGACTTCCAGCTCGAAGTGTCCGGCGGCCAATGGTCCAAGGGCAAGAGCTGCGCCGGGTTCTGCCCCACCGGCCCGTATCTGGCCACCCCGGATGAGGTCGACGCCGGCAACCTGCGGCTGCGCAGCTGGGTCAACGGCGAGTCGCGCCAGGACTCGACCACCGGAGACCTGATCTTCGACGTCGCCACCATCATTCACCACCTCAGCCAGTACCTTGTGTTGGAACCGGGGGATCTGATCTGCACCGGCACGCCGGAAGGGGTGGCGATGTCGGGGCGCTTCCCGTACCTGAAGGCCGGCGACGTCCTCGAAATTGAAGTGGAAGGCCTCGGGCGCCAGCGCCAGGAATTTATCCAGGCCTAGGATCCTGGCCTAAGAAAGGGCGCGGTCAGAAGAGCGCGGACTGAAGCTCCCGAAGACCTACAAACTCAAGAGCTAGGAGCACCGCGACCGGGGGGCGGCCTCTCGGTGGCCGCCCCCGACGTTTGGCACGGCTAAGGCAGCCGCCGCTGCCGGAACATCGGAAAGGCCTCGCGCACCCTCGCCACCGTTTCGAGTGTGATGCCCACGGCCCGGACACCGGGTTCAAGGCCAAGGTCAGCTTCAACGAACCCCATGGGATCAACCAGAACGCTGCGGCCCACGGAGACCGGTGGGGCCTGGCACACGCCCGCCACGTAGACGCTGTTCTCGATGGCGCGCGCAGTATTCAACGCCAGCCATTGCTCGGTCTTGTGGGTTCCCGGCACCCACGACGAGCAGACCAGCAGCACCTGGGCCCCGGCGTCGACCAGGGACCTAGCAAGTTCCGGGAAGCGAAGGTCGTAGCAGGTCATGAGGCCGAAGCGCATTCCTTCTGATTCGAACACCACCGGGTTGGTGGAAGGACCTGGCTTGATGAACTGCGACTCGCCAAACCCCTGAGCGTCGAAGAGGTGGATCTTCCGGTACTCGGCGAGCCGGTCCCCGTCCGGCGCGAAGGCTACCAGGGTGTTGTACGCCTTGCCCGGCTCCTCCGACGTTTCCACGACCCCCGCCACCAGCGTGATGCGGTGGCGGGCGGCGGTGGACGCGAGCTCCCTGCAGATGGGGCCGTCCAGCGGTTCGGCGGCTTCGGGGAAGGAGGCGTCCATGACTTTCTTTTCGTACGTTGCGTACTCCGGGAAGGCAACCAGGGTGGCGCCGTCGCGGGCAGCCGTTGCAGTAAAGCTGTCGATGGCGGCAAGATTGGCACCAATGTCGGTTCCCGACTCCAGCTGCCCGAGCGCTATCCTCATATCTGCTCCTTCCGGCCCGTTAGCTTCGTTGCAGGACAGCCCGCAGCCTCAGACGGCCGCCTCGACTGTCGCCTTCTCCGTGGTTGTCATTTCCGGCGGCGCCGCCCTGAAGCCGCGTGTGATCAGGGCCAGGACCACAATGCCCAACGCCAGCCATGACAGTCCCAGCGTAATCGCGTTGCTGTCCAGCTGGGAGAGCAGGTAGGCGCAGACGATAGCGCCGACCGCCGGGACCGCCACGTAGGACACGGTGTTCAGGCGGTTCCCGGCACGGCGCTGGCGCACGTAGTGGAAGACCACAGAGACGTTGACCAAGGTAAAGGCGGTGAAGGCACCGAAGTTGATGAACGACGTCGACGTAGCGACGTCCAGGAAGATCGCGATCAGGCCGACGGCGCCGGTGATGACGAGGTTCACGATGGGCGTGTGGAACTTCGCGCTCAGCCGGCCGAAGACCGCCTTGGGCAGCACGGAGTCACGGCCCATGGCGTACATCAGGCGGGAAGCGCTGGCCTGCGCGGCGAGGCCGGAGGCGAACTGAGCCACCACCAGGCCGGCCAGGAAGACCGCTCCGAACAGCTGACCACCGATCTGCAACGCGATGGAGCTGGCCGCGGAGGCCGAGTCCTCGAACACGCCGCCGGGGTGGACGAGCTGCGTCACGTAGGACACTGCGACGAAGATGCCGCCGCCGATCAGCGCGATGAGCATAATGGCGCGGGGCATGTTCTTACGGGGATCGACGGTTTCCTCGGTGAGCGTGGTGACGGCGTCAAAACCGAGGAACGAGTACGCGGCGATGGCGGCACCCGCCGAGATGGTGGCGAAGCTGGAGGTGTCGTTGAAGAACGGCTGGGTGCTGGCCAGACCGGCTGCGCCGGAGGTGGAGACCACGTTGCCGATGGCCAGCGCCACGAAGAACACGATCACCAGCAGCTGGAACGCCATCAGCACGAAGTTGGCCTTGTCCGCCACCTTGATGCCAAGGATGTTCAGGGCCGTGGTGATGAGGATGAAGCCCACGATCCAGCCACCGATGGGAATCTCGGGGAACTGCGCACTCAGGTAGGAGCCGCCGATCAGCCAGATCACCATGGGCAGGAAGAGGTAGTCCAGCAGGATGGCCCAGCCCACCAGGAAGCCCACCCGGGGATCGATGGACCGCCGGACGTAGGTGTAGGCGGACCCGGCCACCGGGTGGGCGATGGCCATCCGGCCGTAGCTGTGGGCCGTGAACAGCATGGCCACCATCGCCACCAGGTAGGCCGACGGCGTCGCCCCGCCCGTGGCTTCGGCGATGAGGCCGAAGATGGCCAGGACGATCAGCGGGGTGAGGTACGCCAGACCGAACAGCACCAGCGAGGGCAGCTTCAGCGTGCGGGTCAGGGTAGGTTGTGTTGTCACGAAGGCTTCCTTAGGAATTAAAGGACTGGGGCGTCCAAGTGACCGGATTGATCCGGCCCTGATAAACGGGCAGTTCGACGGCGGCCTCGCCGTCCCGGAATTGGGACCAGGGTCGGTTGAGGTTCTCGGTGCCGTAGGTTCTGACGTGCTCGACGGCGGCAAGGTCCAGTTCCGCGGCGAGCAGCACCGGGGCGTCGTCGGCGGCCTCGGCCAGGGTGTTGCCCTCGGGGTCCACGATGATGCTCAGGCCTTTGCCGGTGGGACCGGCGCAGTTGACGCTGACCACGAAGACCTGGTTCACGATGGCGTTGGACTTCGCGAGCACCAGCTCCTGCCGGCGGTCCGGCGTCGTGGTCTTGACGACGTTGAGGATGACCTCGGCACCCATCCAGGCAAGCTGGCGTGATACCTCGGGGAACCACGCGTCGTAGCAGATGTTCAGGCCCACCCTCCCGATGCCGGCCAGGTCCACTGTGGTGAACCTGTCGCCGGGGTCATAGGGCTCGAACGGGCGCCACGGGAAAACCTTCCGGTAGTAGCCGGCAAGCTCTCCCTCTGGGGATAGGACCAACTGGGTGTTGAACAGCTGCCCCTCCGGGCCGCGCTCGCACACGCTGCCCGGGACCAGCCAGATGCCAAGGTCCGCAGCGAGCTCCATGAGCTCCTTGACCCGGGGGCCATCCAGCGGCTCGGCAGAGTCCTGGAGCACTTCCGTGCGCTGCTGGTCGGGGTTGGAATCCCCGAACAAATGCAGCTCCGGATAGACAATCAACCTGCTATGCGGCTGGACGGCGAGAGCTGCTTTGACCTCTTCCGCGAAAGCCGAGACGGGTTCACCGATCAGCCGGGGCCGGGCTTGCGCTGCGATGAGAGGAAGGGTGCGTTGCATGGTTATCTCCGCGTTGGGGGGTGTGATCTGAACTATATTAGATCAGAATGATCAAATTATGGGAAGAGGTTGGGATGGGCCGTAAAGTAGCGGATATGACCCGTCAGTTAGAGGACACGGCCGACCCTTCGCCCATCGGCGCGGGCCGGCTGGCCGGAATCGACCGCCGAAGTGCCATCGACGCCGTCCGGCTGCGGATCGGCATGGCGATTTCGCTGGGACTTCTAAAACCCGGCGAGCGCCTGCCCGACCAGGAGGACGTGGCTTTGGGTCTTTCGGTCAGCCCGATCACTGCCCGCCGCGCGCTGGCGAGTCTGGCGGAACAGGGCGTGGTGGTCCGCCGCCGCGGACGGGGCGGCGGAACCTTCGTTGCCGACGAGCCCCCGCGCAGCATACTGGTCGAACTCTCGGCGTCTCCCGCCGAATCCCGGGCGGTGAACCGGCTGGTAGACCGGCGGCTGCTCTTCGAATGCGCTGTGACGCACTACGCGGCGCTCAACGCCACGGCTGAACAGTTGGCTGAGCTCGATAGGCTGACCCACGACATGGCCGATTCCACGGACTGGTCCGACTATCACCAGGCAGACGACCAGTTCCACCAACTGGTGGGCACCGCGTCGGGGCTGGGTACTGCGGTGGAGGCGTACAACCAGACCCTGACAGAGCTTTACGCCTACTTCATCCCCTACCCGATTGAGTTGCTGCACAAATCAAACTGCGACCACATCGCCCTCGTGGCAGCCCTGCGCGCCGGCGACGGTAAGGAAGCAGTGGAGATCTCCCGCAAGCACGTGGACGTGCTGCACAGGACGATGTTTATGGGCCTTACGGACGGCGGACCCGCTTCCACCTGAGGCAACGGCCGCATCCAAATCAAGCGCCGCCGTCGTGCTCCCGAGCCCACGCCGGTCTCAGAGTGCTGCTGACGGCGGTGCTCACCATTGCGGTGGCGTTGACCGGCGGGATTATCCGGGCCCGGAGGCAGCGCGGAACCCTGGGTGCCGCAGAGCCTGCGGCACCCACGGAGTCCCCGGCACTGCCCGGTCACTTCGAGTCCGAGCAGGCGATCGAACTCCAGCAGCAGGACCCCCGAGTCTTCGCTGGCATTGGTGACCAAGGCGCTGGAAATGCGCCGGCTGCTGTGGAAGACGGAAGTCTTCGGCCGGAACGACGGCGGCATCTGGCGCGTCGAGGCCGGGGACCTGCTGTTATGCGAGCGAAGCGCAGACTTCTTTGTCGCCGTCGCGATGGGAGCTGAACCGGTACCACTGCCGGCGGGAACAGTGCTGCTGAGTGCCGCGCCGCTCGCCGAGGACGGCTGGCTGCAGCCGAATAACGCCGCCTGGGTGCTGCGGGTCTGAGCGTGCTGCCCATCGCGCTAAACCTCCTCGCACTGTGACATGCAGCGCGAAGGGCGCGTCCGCCAAAAAGCCGGACGCGCCCTTCCTGCACATGGAATCTGATAGCTGATCCCGGAGACCCGATTCAGTCGATCAGCACAGACTCCTTAACGCCATCCGACGCTTCGATAACCGGTGCAACCTTCCCGGGACGGTGGTGCCACCAGTTCGCCACCGCAAGCACCGCCACGAGTCCGAATGTGCTCAACAGCTGCGGGCGGGAATCCTCGCCGATGAAGCCCACAGTGAAGATCGCCGCGAGGATGAGGAGGCCAAAGCCCGTGAGCCAGGGGAAGCCGGGCATCCGCAGGGGAAGCTCCGTTCCCTCGCGGTCTGCTCGCAGGCGCAGTGCGAGCTGGGCAAGGAGCGCGGACGTCCACACCAGCAGGCAGGTCGAGCCCACAATATTGAGCAGGACGGGAAGGACCTTTTCGGGGAAAGCCAGCTCCAGCACCACCGTGACAACGCCGAAGGCGACGCTGGCCAGGACCGCGACCACCGGGACCCGGGCCTTGGACACGGAGGCAAGCAGGCGCGGCGCTTCGCCGCGCTCGGCCAGGGAGAACGCCATCCGGGACGCCCCGTAGAGGTTGGCGTTCAGGGCCGAGAGGAGCGCTGCGACGGCTACCAGGGTGATGGCGGTGGCCGCGCCGGGCATACCGGCCGCGTCCAGCACGGCGGCGAACGGGCTCTTCAGCCCGGCCGAACCCACGGGAACCACCGCCGCGATCACGAAGATGGCACCGATGTAGAACACCAGGATGCGCCACAGCACAGTCTTGACTGCTTTCCGCACGCTGCGGGCCGGCTCCGCAGTCTCCGCTGCCGCAACCGACACAATCTCGGTGCCGCCGAACGCGAACGCCACCACGAAGAGTGCCGAGGCAATCCCGGCGAAGCCACTGGGTGCGAATCCGGCACCGGTGAAGTTGGTAAGCCCCGGCGACTGCACGCCCGGCAGCCAGCCGAACAGCAAGGCCGCGCCCACCAGCAGGAACCCGACGATCGCCGCCACTTTCAGCAGCGCGAACCAGAACTCGAACTCGCCGAAGTTCTTCACACTGGTCAGGTTCACGGCGGTGAGCAGCACGATGAACACAAAGGCCATCAGCCACACCGGCAGCGCCGGGAAGATGGTGGCCAGCAGACCCGCCGCACCCAGCGCCTCAGCTGCGATGACCACCACGAGCTGGATCCACCACAGCCAGCCCACCGTGGCACCGGCCACCGGCCCGTACGCCTTGGCCGTGTAGACGGAGAAGGCACCGCTGTCCGGGTTGGCCGCGGCCATCTCGCCGAGCGCCCACATCACCAGGATGATGAGCGTGCCGGCCACGAGGTAGGAGATCAGCACGGCCGGGCCGGCCGCCTGGATGCCCGCGCCGGAACCGATGAACAGGCCTGCGCCGATGGCACTGCCCAGCCCCATCATCGTCAGCTGGCGGGGTTTCAGGGCCGCGCCGAGGGCGCGGTTAGACGTCGTTGTCTGGTGTTCCATGGGGATTCCTCTAGTTGAAGTGGAACGGATTGGGATGAAGAGGTCAGGCTGTGTGGGCCGCCAGGACACGGAGCACACGGTTGTTGGAGGCGGGGTCGGCCACGGTGATCCGCACGCCGTCGCCCTGGTACGCCCGGACCAGGATGCCGGCATGGTCGAACGCGTCCACCAGCCTGGCCCGAAGCTCGTCATCGGTACGGATCCACAGGAAATTGCCCTGGCTCGCCGGTACCCGCCAGCCCAAGGCTTCCAGCTGCGTGGCCATCCGGGCCCGCTCCCCCGTAACGGCGGCCACCCGCGCTGCCATCTCCTCCCCGGCATCCAGCGACACGATGGCCGCCTGCTGGGCCAGGGCGCTCACGGCGAAGGGAAGCGCGGTCCGGCGCAGCCCCTCGGCGATGACGGGCGCGGCCACGGCGTAGCCCACGCGCAGGCCGGCGAGTCCGTAGGCCTTGGAGAACGTGCGCAGGATGCAGACGTTCGGATACCGGCGGTAGAGCGCCAGCGAATCGGGGCCGCTGCCCGCCTCGGCGTATTCCACGTAGGCCTCGTCGATCACCACCAGGATGTCGGAACGGACGGAGCGCAGGAAGGCCTCGATGCGATCGTGGCTGATCGGCACGCCTGTCGGATTGTTGGGGGTACAGAGCAGAATGACCCTGGTGCGTTCGGTGACGGCCGCGGCCATGGCATCGAGGTCATGCCCCTCGGCGTCGTCCAGCGGGATGCGGACCGGCCGTGCGCCTGCCAGCTCCACCAGGACGGGGTAGGCCTCAAAGGAGCGCCACGCGAAAATCACTTCGGTCCCGGCGTCGCACAGTCCGGTGATGATCTGCTGGAGGACGCCCACACTGCCGGGCCCCACCGCCACCTCCGCCGCGGTGACGCCCAGGTGCCGGGCGATCCGTTCGCGGAGTTCGACGGCGGCGCTGTCCGGGTAGCGGTTCATCCTGCCGGCCGCTTCGGCCACCGCAGCGGCGGCGGCGGGCAGCGGCTCGTAATGGCTTTCGTTGCTGGCGAGTGCTGCAATGTCCGCACCGGCGCTGCGCCGGCCCGGAACGTAGGACGGAAGTCCGGCCACCGCGGCCCGGAGGGCGGGCAGCGCAGTATCCGGCAGAGCAGAGCCGGGTGCGGTCAGGAGTTGATCACTGGTCATGGGGTCTGATCATGGAAGTGATCGAGCCCACATGGCAAGATAGCCTCTGGCCCTTGGGACTTCTGCTCAACTTCTACTGTCTGTGGTGAAAATATGACCATCGCTAACCCTCGCACCCTAGATTCCCTCGACGGCAGGATCATCCTGGCCCTCGACCAGGATCCCGAAGCCAGCGCCCTGGCACTCTCACGGACACTCGGCGTCGCCCGCAACACGGTCCACGCCCGGCTGGCACGGCTGGAGCGCAGCGGCGCCCTCCGCTCCTTCAGCCGCAGGCTGGACCCCGCCGCGCTTGGCTACGAGCTGATGGCCTTCCTCTCCCTGTCGATCAGCCAGACGCGCGCGGGTTCGGTGGAAGACGGGCTCGCCGCGATCCCGGAGGTCATCGAAGTGCACGCCACCACCGGGGACGCGGACCTCATGGCAAAGGTGGTGGCACGCGGCACCGCCGACCTCTACCGCATCACCAACCAAATCCTGCAAATCGAGGGGATCCAACGAACCAGCACGGCCATTTCCGTGCTGGAACTCATGCCACCCCGCTACGACGGCCTCCTGAGCCGGCTCACGGAACTGGAATCCCGCCCGGCGAACTGAACGGTGGTGACGTGCGCCACGAGTGAGCAAATTGTCAGTTTCGACACTATCTACTGCCAGAAATCCCTAGTCAGAACTACTCTCTTGCCGATCTGAGGGCCAGCCCGCAGGATTTCTGCATGACTTCACTTACCGTCTCCGGCCGCGTGGCACAGGTTCTCGGCAGCCACCTCACCGACGTATTCGGCGTCATGGGCAACGGCAACGCCTACTTCCTGGACGCCGCCGAGAGGCTCGGCCTCCGATTCACACCCGTCCGGCATGAAGGCGCCGCCGTCGCCGCGGCCGACGCGTACTACCGGTCGTCCGGACGGCTCGCAGCGGGCACCACCACCTACGGCCCCGGCTACACCAATGCGCTCACCGCCCTGGCCGAGGCGGTCCAGGCACAGATCCCCGTGGTCCTCGTCACCGGGGACGCGCCCACCAGCGGCGCCCGACCGCAGGACGTGGACCAGGCCGCCATCGCCGCGGGCCTCGGCGCGGCCACCTTCACCGTCACCCGCGACACCGCGGGCTCCATCACCCGGCAGGCGGTGGAGTACGCACTCACCCGGCGCACCGCCGTCGTCCTTGCCATCCCCTACGACCTCGCGGCACTCGAGGCTGCGGACGAGGAAGTTCCGGCGGAGTCGGCACCCCTGGTAACGGACGACGTCGACGGCGGACTAGGGCAGGTTGCCCGCCTGCTCGCCGGGGCCAGGCGGCCGCTGATCCTGGCCGGCCGGGGTGCCCACCTCGCCGGCGCCGGCCCGGACCTCCGAGAGCTCGCCGACCGCCTGGGCGCGCTGACCGCCGGAACCGCACTGGCGCTGAACCTCCTCCAGGGCGACGGGTACCTCGGTGTCGCGGGCGGCTTTGGCACGGACACCGCTGCCGGGCTGATGGGTGAGGCCGATGTGGTGCTGGTGGCAGGGGCGAGCCTGAGTCCGTTCACCATGCGGTTCGGACACCTGCTCGGCCCGGACTGCACCGTCATCCAGATCGACACCACCCTGCAGCCCACGCACCCGCGGGTGGACCTGTTCGTCAGCGCGGACGCGAAGTCCGCTGCCGGACGCCTGCTCCGGATGCTGGACCACCCGGCTTCCACAGAAGCCTGGCGCGCGGAAGCCCGCAGGCGCCTCGCCGAAGGACCCGCCCACCACGCAGGATCCGCGCACACCGCGGACGGCAGGCTGGACCCGCGCGCCCTGGCCACTGCGCTGGATGCTGTGCTGCCGGAGCGCCGCACGGTGGTGCAGGACGGCGGGCACTTCATCGGCTGGGCACCCATGTACTGGCGCATCCCGCGGCCGCAGGACCTGGTGATGGTGGGGACCGCCTACCAGTCCATCGGCCTTGGCCTGGCCAGCGCCGTCGGGGCGGCCCGTGCGGTGGAGGACGGCCGCACCCTGGTGCTGGCCTCTGGCGACGGCGGTTTCCTGATGGGCCTGGCCGACCTCGAATCGCTCATTGGGGCGGCGGCGAGCGCCGTCGTCGTGATCTACAACGACGCCGCCTACGGCGCCGAAATCCACCAGTACGGCTCGCAGGGCCTGAGCGAAAAACCCATGCTGATCCCGGAGGTGGACTTCAGCGGTGTTGCCCGTGCGTTGGGCGCCGAGTCAGCGGTCATCCGGTCACTGGCTGACCTTTCCGCGCTGCAGAACTGGATCGATGCCGGCGCCAAGGGAACCTTCGTGGCCGACTGCCGGATCACCTCCAGCGTCCGTGCTCCGTGGCTGAGCGAGTGGATGCAGGCCTCGCAGGCTGCAAAGTCGGCAGTGGCGGGCTGACGGCGGCACGGTCCTTACCACGGGCCGGGAGGACGCGTGCCCTCTGGCAGGATGGATCCATGACCCTGACAACCTTCGCCCTCGTCCGCCATGGCCAGACCGACTGGAACGCGCAGCGCAGGCTGCAGGGATCCACCGACATTCCGCTGAACGACGTCGGCCGCGGCCAGGCACGGGACGCCGTCGCCGCGTTGTTTGAGTACGAGTGGGACGCTCTCGTATCTTCGCCGCTGAGCCGCGCGGCGGAGACTGCCGACCTGATCGCCGCCGGGCTCGGGCTCAGCGTGGCCCGGCGGGTCCCGGAACTCACCGAGCGATCGTTCGGGCCGGCCGAGGGCATGCAGGCCGGCCCGGAGCTGGAGGCCCTGCGCATCCCCGGCGGGTTCCGCGGCGCCGAGAGCGACGATGAGGCTGCTCACCGCGGACTGGCTGCGCTGGATGCCCTGGCCGAGGAGTTCAGCGGCCGCCGCGTCCTGGTGGTCGCCCACGGCACGCTCATCCGTCTGGCCCTGGGCCGCGCGCTTGGTCAAGCCCTGCCGAGTATCGACAACGCCGCGCTGAACCTAGCCCACCACCACCCGGTGGACGGCTGGCAGCTCGAATACCTTAACGGCGAACGGCTGACCGCCGTCGTCGGCTGAGCGGTGCCCCGGCCTGCCAATCCATAGCTCCGGGCGCCGCCGTCCGACCGGCGGACTAGTCTGATCCCATGCCACCGACTTCGTCTTCGACACCAATCGAGGCCTTCGCTTCCACCGGCCCGGCCGAGTGGTGGCAGATCCTTGCCGCTCTGGGGCCGCTGGCGGTCCTGCTTGGCGCCACTGTGGCCGGGGTCATCGGCTGGCGGACCCTGAAACAGAAAAGTGAGGCGGATAATCGCGCCGAATGGTGGCGGCGGACGCAGTGGGCCCTCGACGCCGCCTACTCCGGGAACACGGAGCGCGGCACCATCGGGCTGAAAGTCCTCAAGGTCCTGGGTGAGAGCCCGTTGGCCGGAAGCGGCGAGCTCGCCGTCCTCGAAGCCGCCTCGGAAAAGCAGCTCAACACAGCGGCCCGGGCCCTGACGGGCCGTGCAACTGCGGAAGCGCAGCCCTCAGCGGCGGCCCGGCCGCGCCCCGCCCCGCCGGCCGCAGGGGTGGACGGCGCTCCGGCCCCACGGAACACTGAGGAAGACCACAAGCCCGGCGAACCTGAAGAAGTCTTCGACCAAGACGACCGCGCCATGCAGTTCGCGGCGGCCCAGCTGCGGGAAGTCACCGACCGCCGGCTGGGTAAGGTGACTCCGGCCTGGATCACGGCCCTCGCCCGGGAAGAACCTCCCAGCCACACCGGCTGAGCGTTACCTCCTCCGCCGCGCACGACGCCGAGCACGACGCCGCGCTGGAACGGGACGCACGGCCCTAATGCGCAGCCCACGGAAAATGTCCGCGGCGCCCTTTAGAGTGGAGGGGCAGAAGACGCTACTCAGTGACACACCACGGGGACCGGATGGACTATTACGCAATCAACGCGCTGCGGGAGAACCACGCAGGCTGGTCCCTGTTGCGCGCCCAAAACGCGCCGCTGGCCGTGGCGTTCTTCATGGCGGCGTTCACCGGGCCCAACCAGCGCAACCTCGGCCGCCAGCAGCTCATTGATGTCCTGGACGACGTCCTCTTCGGGTTACGGGATGCCGACGGCGGCGACAAGTTCCCGCGTGCGGCCGCCGACTACCTGGACGACTGGGCCGCGCCGGAGCGGGCCTGGCTGCGGAAGTACTACGTGCCGGGCCAGGATGAGCCGCACTTTGACCTGACCCCGGCCGCGGAGGACGTGGTCCGGTGGGTGGAGAACCTTCGCGGCCGGGACTTCGTGGCCACGCAGTCCCGGCTGACCAGCATCTTCGCCGTGCTCAAGCAGCTGGTGCAGCAGTCCGAGACGGACCCCGAAGTCAGGCTCGCCGAGCTGCAACGCCAGCGGGACGGGATCGACGCCGAGATGAAGCGGATCCGCGCCGGCCATATCCGGGTGATGACCGGCCCCGAAGCCCTGGACCACCTGCAGCAGCTCACCGCTTTAG
The DNA here is from genome assembly GCF_040546245.1 of Arthrobacter sp. UYEF3. NCBI lineage: Bacteria > Bacillati > Actinomycetota > Actinomycetes > Micrococcales > Micrococcaceae > Arthrobacter > Arthrobacter sp. UYEF3. The sequence continues at coordinate 196,110 of NZ_JBEPNK010000002.1, read as the reverse complement.
CGAAGGACCTGCTGTCCGACTTCCGCGAAGTCGAGCAGAACTTCCGCAAACTGGACCGGCAGGTCCGGGAACAGATCGCCACCTGGGACGGGACCCAGGGCGAGCTCCTGGCGTCCATTTTCGCCAACCAGCAGGACATCAGCAGCTCCCTGCAGGGCCGCACGTTCCAGGGCTTCTGGGACTACCTGATGTCCCCGCAGCTGCGCACCGAACTGCAGGACCTGCTCCAGCGCGCCACCCAGATCGAAGCCCTCGCCGGGACGGACAGCCTGCACGCCGTAGCCAACCTCCACCAGGACTGGCTGCCCGCCGTCGAACAGACCCAGGCCACCGTCCGCCAGCTCTCCCAACAGATGCGCCGGCTCCTCGATGACAAGGTATTCCTGGAAAACAAGCGCATCATGCGGCTCATCCGCGGCGTCGAATCCGCCGCGCTGGGCACCCGGGAGGCGCCGCCGTCGGGCGCTTTTATCGAGATCGACGCGCCGTCCGTGGACGTGGTGCTGCCGTTTGAGCGGCCACTGTATGAGCCCAGCCGCAAGGTGATGGTGGACGACGCCGTCCTGACCGCCGATGACGCGGACGTGGACGCTGGCGCCCTGTTCAGCCAGTTCCATGTGGACAAGCTGCGGCTGCAGGGCAACATCGATGCGGTCCTGGCCGAGGCGGAGCAGGCGACCCTCGCGGAGGTCACCGCTGTGTACCCGCTCTCGCAGGGCCTCGCCGAGGTGGTGGCGTACTACCAGCTGGCCACGGAGTCGGACTGGGCCAGCATCAACCCGGACCAGTCCCAGCAGCTCTCTTGGCAGTTGCCGGACGGCAGCATCCGCGAAGCCACCCTCGAACAAATCATCTTCGGAAGGCCAGTATGAGCCCGGCGAACCCCAGCAGCGCACAAACCGTAGCAGGGACGCCGGAGCAGCTCCCCGCCGTCGTCACCAGGCTTTTCAAAGGAGTGATGTACGCGGAATCGGACGAAAAGGTCTGGCAATCCCTGCTCGGCCTGACCTCACAGGTGCGCGACTACGTCTCCGTGCTGGGCCTGGACCTGATCCTGGACGAATCGGAGGGCTACGCGTTCCTGCGCTCGCGGGAGGATCCGGACGGGACGCTCCCGCGGCTGATCGCGCGCCGGACACTGACGTTCAACGTCAGCCTGCTGCTGGCCCTGCTCCGCGGCCGGATGCTCGAGTTCGACACCAACAGCAGCGAACTCCGGCTCATCATGACCGAACAGGACATCGCGGACATGGTCTCGGTGTTCCTGCCAGAATCCAGCAACGAGGCCCGGGTCCTGGACCGGCTGGGCGCGGACATCAAGAAGGTGGTGGAACTGGGCTTCCTGCGCAAGCTGAAGGGGCAGGCGGACACGTACGAGGTGGCCCGGATCCTCAAGGCGTACGTGGATGCGCAGTGGCTGGAGGAGTTCGACGCGCGGCTGGCCGACTACCGGGCCACGCTCGGCGGAGAACCGCTCGCCGGCGCCCCTGCGGGCGGCGCGGTTGAAACGGAGGAGAGCAAGTGACGGCGGACCTGGGCACGGACCTGCAGGAGAGCCTGTTCAGCCTGGACGAGACCGCGGACCGGGCCGGCACTGCGCCGGGCTTCCGGCTGCACCGGTTGGAGCTGCTTAACTGGGGCACCTTCCACCAGGGCGTGCGAACCTTCCGGCTGGACGGTGCGAACAGCCTGCTCACCGGCGACATCGGCTCGGGTAAGTCCACCGTGGTGGATGCGATCACCACGCTGCTGCTGCCGGCGCACAGGATCGAATACAACAAGGCCGCGGGGGCGCAGAAGAAGGAACGCTCCCTGATGTCGTACGTCCGCGGCTTCCACAAGAGTGCCCGGAGCGCCGGCGGCGAGTACTCCAAGCCGGTGGCGTTGCGCGGGACGGGGCAGCTGACGGTGGTGCTGGGCGTCTTCCACAACGCCGTGCTGGGCAAGTGGGTGACCCTGGGCATCACGTTGTGGGCGACGCAGGAGGGCGGCCAGCCCAACCGCTTCTACTCGCTCGCGGAAGCGGAGCAGTCCATCGCCACGGACTTCGCCAACTTCGGCCAGGACCCGCTGAAACTGAAAAAGAAGCTCCGCGCCGCAGGTGCTTCGGTGCATGACTCCTTCGATCCCTACTCGGCGGCATTCAAGCGGCAGTTCGGCATCAGCGGCAACCAGGCCATGGAGCTGTTCCACCGGACGGTGTCGATGAAGCAGGTCGAAAACATCACCTCGTTCGTGCGCAGCAACATGCTGGAAGAGGACGAGGCCGCCACCCGGATCACCAACCTGATCCACCATTTCGATGACCTGAAGAAGGCCCACGACGCCGTCCTCCGCGCCAAGGACCAGATCGCCCTGCTGACGCCCATCAAGGTGGGTGCCGCACAACACGCCATGCTGACCGCCGACGACGAGCTGGCCCGCACACAGCGCGACCAGCTGCACCCCTGGTTCACGGACCGGAAACTGCAGCTGAGCCTGGCGCACCAGGCCGAGCTGGTGCAGACCGGCGTGCGGCTGCAGGAGGACGCCGCCCGGCTCAAGGCCGAGACCGCCGAACTGCGACGGGACCTCGCCGCGGTGGAAGAAGACATCCGCACCAACGGCGGCGGCCGGTTGGCGGCGATCGACGCCGACCTATCCCGGTTCGCCGCCGACTCCGCAGCCCAGCGGCAACGGTTCGAGGCGTACACCGCCGCAGCGGCGGACCTGGGCCTGCAAACCCCGGAGGACCGGGTGCTGTTCGATGCCAACCGGGCCCGGCTCGCCGACGTCGAGGCGGAGCTCGCCACGGCGACGGACGAACTGCAGGACCGCCGCACCGAACTGACCATGTCGCGGACCGTCCTGACCGGCCAGGCCGCGGACATCACCGCCGAGCTCACCAGCCTGCAGGCCCGGCGCAACCTGATCCCGCTCCCCCAACTGGACATCCGCCGTCGTCTTTGCGAAGGCACCGGCATCAAGGACACCGACCTGCCCTACGCGGGCGAGCTCCTCAAGGTCCGCGACGGCGAGTCAGCCTGGGAAGGCGCCGCGGAGCGCACGCTGCGCGGGTTCGCCCTCTCGCTCCTGGTGCCGGCGGAGCATTACACGGCCGTCAGCACGTGGGTGGACTCGAATAACCTCAAAGGCCGGCTCGTCTATCTGCGGATCGGGGACTCGTACGCGCCGAAGGCTGCCGAGCCGGGGACGCTGGCGGCGAAGATCGCCATCAAGGCCGGCACGCCGTTCCGGGATTTCCTGCAGGACGAGCTCAGCAACCGGTTCGACTACTTCTGCTGCGAGAACCTGGCGGACTTCCGCCGCTACCCCAGGGCGTTGACGGCCAACGGCCAGCTCAAGGGCGGCCGGGGCCGGCACGAAAAGGACGACCGCAAGGACCTGGCGGACCGGCGCAACTACGTGCTGGGCTGGGACAACCAGGAGAAAATTGCCCGGTTCCGCGCCGAACTGGACGAGGCCCAGGGCCAGCTGAAGGTGGTGGCCACCCAGCTCGGCAAGGTCAACGACCAGCTGGGATCGCTCGGCCGGCAGAACCGGCAGCTGGGCATCGTCGGCGCGGTCCAGGACTTCGGCGAGATCAGCTGGCAGCTCACGGCCCGCAAGATCGAGGACCTCAAGGCGGAGAAACGGGAGCTGGAGTCCACGTCCGACGTCCTGCAGCAGCTGATGGCCAAGCAGGCCCAGGTGACGAACCAGCTGGGCCGCACGGAGGACAAGGCGGGGAAGCTGCAGCAGCGCATCGGCGCCAACGAGAAAGACGCCAGGGACATCGCCGAGGCCATCGAGGAGTGCCGGGCCGTCCTGGGCGAGACGCCGGTGACGGACGACGCCGCGGTGCTGGCCGCCGTCGGACGCCTCACCGGGGATGCGCTCGGGGATAAGCCGCTCACCTACCGGAACACTGCCGCCGTGGAGAGTGCTGTCCGGTCAGGGCTGACGGAGCGGATCGATGCCCTGGCCAAGCGGATTGCGCGCGCCGCGGAGGGCACCGTCCGGCAGATGGCGGACTTCCGCAACAAGTACCCCAACGAGACCACGGACATCGACGCCTCTCTTGAGGCAGCGGCGGACTACAACCGGCTGCTGGAGCAGCTGGAGGGCAACGACCTGCCCCGGTTCGAGGCCCGGTTCAAGGAGTCGCTGAACCAGAACACCATCCACGAGGTGGTGGCGTTCAACGCGTTCCTGGACAGCCGGCGACAGGACATCGTGAACCGGATCGGCGAGATCAACCTCTCGCTGGCGGGGATTCCGTACAACACGGGCCGGCACATCCAGCTGGAGCACCAGAGCACGTCGGACCAGGACGTGCGGGAGTTCGGCAGCGACCTGCGGGCCTGCTCGGAAGGCACCATCGGCGACGAGGACCAGTACTCGGAGCAGAAGTACCTGCAGGTGGAGCGGCTGATCGAGCGGTTCCGGGGCCGGGACGGGCTGACCACCCTGGATGAGCGGTGGACCGCGAAGGTCACGGACGTGCGGAACTGGTTCACGTTTTCGGCGTCGGAAAAGTGGACCGAGACCGGCGAGGAGTACGAGCATTTCACCGATTCCGGCGGCAAGTCCGGCGGCCAGAAGGAGAAGCTCGCCTACACCATCCTGGCGGCGGCGCTGGCGTTCCAGTTCGGGCTCGGGTCCGGTAAGGGCGCGGGCAGGAACGCGGGCAGCGGCCGGAGTTTCCGGTTTGTGGTGATTGATGAGGCGTTCGGCCGCGGCTCGGACGAATCGGCCCGGTACGGGCTGGAATTGTTCGAGCGGCTGAAACTGCAGCTGCTGATCGTCACTCCCCTGCAGAAGATCCACGTGATCGAGCCGTTCGTCTCGCACGTCGGCTTCGTGGCGAACACCCACGGGGACGACTCCCAGCTGCGCAACATGACCATCCAGGAGTACCGCGAGGAGAAGGACCGGCGTGCCGGCTGAGTCAAGACCCGGGCAGCGCCGGGGCTGGACCACGCAGGGCTGGACCACGCTGGCGGGGCTGCGGGCCGTTTCGGTGAAGGCGTGGAACAGCGGGGCGCTGCTGCGGGAACTGCTTGCTCCCTCCGTCGCCTACCCCCGCCGCCGGATGTTGAAACGTCCGACGGCGGCGGCGCTGTTGAGTGACTACGCGGCGGTCCGTGCCTGGGCGGCTGAGCTTTCTGCCGGGGCCGGGGCGTACGCCCTGGAGACGGTGGAAGCGGGGCGGCGGACGGTCGGGTCTAACCTGATTCCTGCCGCGGCGGTGTTTTCCACTGTGCAGGACGAGATCGCCTTCGCCGGAAAGAGCCGGGAAGCTGTGCATTTCCAGGCGCTCGCCGCATCGCTTGCTGAGCTCGATCCGCTGCTAATGGGCTGGGTCACGAGGCGTCCCATGAAACTGCTCGAGCTGGGTGATGACGCCGTACCCGCCGCGCGGGCTGCGCTGTGGCTTCGGGACAACCCGTCACCAGGTATTTACCTCCGGCAGCTGGGACTACCCGGGGTGCACACCAAATTCATCGAGCTGCACCGGCAGGTCATCGACCAGATGCTTGCCGCCCTCACGCCCGGCTCCAGGGGTGTTGATCCGGAGGCCAATCTCGAGGGCGAGGCCGGCGCCGAACCTCCGGTAGAAATGACCGGAGCCGACGTTGCCCTGGACGACGGGGCAGGCCGCACGGCGGCCGCGCGGTTCGCCCGGCGGCACGGATTCCTGCATCCGCCCGAGCTGGTCCGGTTCCGGGTTTTAGCCTCTGACGTTGACGTCTGCGGCGGCGCGCGGGACATCACCGTCACAGCCGAGGCGTTCAGCATGCTGGCCCTGCCGGTGCACACGGTGATTGCGACTGAAAACCTGGTCAATTTTCTGGCCCTGCCCGAACGGCCCGGAACACTGGCCCTGTTCGGGGCAGGCTACGGATTTTCCTGCCTGCGGGACGCGGCCTGGCTCCGGGACTGCGACGTTCTCTATTGGGGCGATTTGGACACCCATGGGTTCCGGATCCTGGACCAACTCCGTGCGGTGCACCCGCACGTGGCCAGCGTCCTGATGGATGAAGCGACGCTGCTGGCCCACCGCGACGCCTGGGGCAGCGAGCCGACTCCGTCACGGGCGGTGCTGACCAGGCTGACGCAGGAGGAGGCGGCCGTCTACAACTCACTGGGCAACGACTCCTACGGACCGGCCGTCCGCCTCGAACAGGAACTCATCCATTGGGACTGGGCGCTGGACCGGCTCCCCTGATCCAACGCGGGAGCCGGGCGGTCCCGAAGGTACGGCGTTCCGTGCCCGGCATAAATGTGCGGTGCTACGATTGCTACGGAGGACACAATGACCACTATCCCGCACCGCGAGCTCCGCAACCAGAGCAGCAAGATCCTGGAGCGTGTCAAGAACGGTGAGACCATTGATGTCACTAACAACGGCGAAATAGCTGCGACATTGATCCCGCCTGCAGCCTCGCCGTTTGAACGACTACTCCGGTCCGGAAGCGTGCGGCGCGCAGCCGCGGAACCAGTCGATTTCCAGGTCCTGCGCCGCGTCAAGACTGACGCAGGCAGCGCCGAGATCCTTTCCGAACTACGCGGCGACCGTTGATCATCTACGTAGACACGTCCGCCGCCCTCAAGTTGGTCGTGGCGGAAACCGAGTCCACGTCTGTGGCCCGGTACCTTTCCGCGGCAGCGCAGGGAGGCGACCATCTGGTGGCCTCGATGTTGCTCTACACCGAACTTCACTGCGCGGGCACACGCCGGGGCCTGCCGGTCGAACTGATCAACACGGTTCTGGGCGGAATCAACCTGGTGGACGTAGCGCGTTCGGATCTGATGTATGCCGCCGCTATGCCCGGGCGGCTCCGAAGCGCCGACGCCATCCACCTCGCCACCGCAATTCGGCTGCAGACGGACATCCTGGTGGCCTACGACGCCGAACTCATCGCCGCCGCATCAGAAGCCGGACTCAATACCGAGTCGCCGGGGGCCCATGACCGGCCTTAGCCTTCCCGCTCTTCCCGCCACACCAGCGACACGACGAACACCACCGCACCCAACCCCAGCATGACGAAGACCATCAGCCCCCAGTTCGCCTGCGTGACTCCGCTGCCGTAGAAGATGCCGATCAGTACGGTAGCCGTGATCGCGCCCAGGTACCGGCAGGTCTGCAAGATCCCGGCGGCCACTCCGCGCTCCTCCAATCGGGTGGACACGTACATCCCCTGGCTGGAGGAAATGCTGACCACGCAATACGGAACCCCCAGCAACGCGGTCAGCGCCAGCACCAGCGGTGCGGCCAGGGATGTGGTCAGCAGCCACATCGCCCCCGACGCAACCACCAGCAGGACGACGCCGGCGATCAGCACCCGCCGCACTCCGAACCGGTCAATGCCGCGGACCGCGAACGGCGTCAGCACCACCGAGATGGCGGCCAGCGGCAACATCAGCAAGCCCACGATCCCCGGGTCGTAACCGCCGGCGGTCTGCAGCAACTGCGGGAGCCCGAAGAACGCGAAGTAGTAGACCCCGTTGAACAGAGCGAACCCGAGGTAGACCAGCAGCAGCGGCCGGTTGCGGCCCAGCAGCCGCAGGTCCAGGAACGGCGCGCTGAAGCGCAGCTCCCGCCACGCGAACAACGCCGCCAGCAGCAGCCCGGCCGCCAGCAGCCACCACCGGTAATCCGGCAACACATTCAGCAGCGCCATCATCACCAGCACCAGGGCGCCGATGAAGGCGCCGATGCCCGGCAGGTCCGAGTCACGGACGAGGTCCCGCACCTCGCCGTGCTCCCGCTCACCGTCCGCCGGGGCGAACCGCCGGACCATGAAGATGGACGCCAGTGCGAGCGGGACGTTGACCAGGAACAGCGCCTGCCAGCCCACCAGGCTCACCAGCAGTCCGCCCACCACCGGCCCGACGGCGGCCGCCGAGGTGTTCGCCATCTGGATCCGGCCCAGCGGCCGGGTGGATTTCACGTTCGCCTGCCGCGCCAGCGCGGCGACCATGACGATGGCGCTGGGGTACGCCGTCGCGGTCCCCAGCGCCATGAACGCCCGCGCCACGCAGAGCAGGGCGAAGTTAGGCGCGAACGGCGCCAGCGCGCAGGTCACCGCCACGAGCGCCATGCCCCAGAGGAACAGCCGGCGCGGGCCGAAGCGGTCCGCCAGCCTGCCCATCAGCGGCTGACCCGCCGCGGAGGTGAGGTAGAAGGCGGTAATCACCCAGGTGACCGTGGCGACGTCGAGCCCGAAATCGGCGCGGAGTACCACCAGCGCGACGGCGATCATCGAGGAGTTCAGCGGGTTCAGCGCGGTACCAAGGCTGAGCCCTGCGACGGCCAAGCCTGTCCGGGAAGAGTTGCTCACGGCAACAGTCTGACCTATGGCGCCAGCCGAAATCGAACCAGGCCGCCCCGGCACGGAATACTGCTCCCTCTGAGGCCGATATCGGGCATAATGCCAGCATGGCTGATCCGCGCGTGGACCATTACATCGAAGCCCTCCCGGCCTGGCAGCAGGTTATCTGCCAGCAGGTCCGCGCTTTGGTCCACGCCGCCGATCCCGGCGTCGAGGAAACCATCAAACGCTCCGTCCAGCCGTACTTCGTACTGGACGGCAACATCTGCGCCCTGCTCGCGGCAAAGGACCACGTCAACGTGTTCCTGTACGACGGCGGCATCGTGCCTGACCCGCAGCACGTCATCACCGCCGGGCACGGCAACAAGACTGCCCGCACCGTCGCCTTCCATGAGGGCGACGCCGTGAACGAGGACGCCCTCGGCGCGATGTTCCGGGCAATTATTGCCAACAACAGGGCCGGCGGCTGGCGCAAAATTAAGGACGCCCGGTAGCCGCGTCACTGCCCGGGTTCCCGGCCGCCCTACTGCCCGGGTTACTGTCCGGGGGCGCGATACGTCGGGGTCTTCTTGGCTGCTTCGTCAAGGTCCTCCGGCGTCATGAGCGGCTTCAGCCGCACGGTTACGTTGCCGGTCGCATTGATCATCAGCGAGAGCGCCGCGGCGTCGGCGGGAGTCGGGACGTCAAAGACGCCCAGCACATCGGTGTGTCCGAAGGCGTAATAGAAACAATCGAGCGATCCGCCGACGGATTTAACGGCGTCAACCAGGGCGTCACGCCGCTTGCTACCGCCTTCGCGCATGAGGCCCTTGATGCCCTCGCCCACGTAATTCGCTTCAAACAGATATTTGGTCATGGCTTTTCCTGTCCCGTAAGGTCCAGAACGCAGGCATCAGGGCAAGTCGCCCGGCATGCCAGCGCGAGACCTTCCTGGAGCCGGTCCCCGAGTGGGGCCGTCGGGCACAGCGTAGGCGCACCGCCGGGCGCTGACAACAGGTTCCGGAAAGCCCGCGAGGGCGCCGCCCTGCCCCAGCCCTGCCCCAGCCCTGCGTCAGCCCGAGACCTTGGCCACCGTCATCAGGATCGCGGAGTCCTCCTCGGCCTGCAGGCTGTGCAAACCGTCCGGCACGATCAGAAGGTCGCCTGCTTTGCCCTGCCAGGATTCGTTGCCGGCGCTCAGCCGGACAGACCCCTTGAGCACAAACACGGTGGCCTCCCCGGGGTTCTGGTGCTCGCTCAACTGGGTTCCGGCCCTGAACGCCATCACGGTCTGGCGGAGCACCTTCTCGTGGCCGCCGTACACGGTGTCCGCTGCCCGTCCGCTGCCGGCCGCGAGCGCCGCCGTGAGCTGTTGCCGGGCCAAAGCGTCGATCGATATCTTCTGCATGGGCCCACCCTAGCCACCTCCGGGCCCCGTGCCGAGGGTCATTTGTCCCGACCGGATCGTATACCCGCCAGCGGGCCGGCCGAACGCAGTCCCGGCCCGGCAGGAGGGCCTGGGACGGCAGTCCCTGTTGGGAAGCGGCGCCCCTCGCTAGACTGAAATTGCGCCGCAAAGACGCAGTGTTCGATTCGGGAAAGGCATGGCCATGACGGACAACAGCGGCATCAGAGACACCCCGGATAATCCAGCCTCGGAAGAGAAGCCAGAAGAAAAAGACCTGCGGGGCAGGTACGTCGAAGGAAACTTTGGCAGGGCCGGCGCGCAGACTGGGCGGCATACTGACGACGATGAGGGCCAATACATCGAAGGGGATTACGGCCCGGCCGGCAGCGAGGGCGGACTGCCCGAACCGCTGGGAGGCAAAGCCCGGGAATCGGGTCGATACGTCGAGGCCAACTACGGCGAGAGCGGATCCGTGCCGGGCCGCACCGCCGACTCCGAAATCGGCCAGTACGCAGAGGGCGACTACGGCACAGACGGGAAAGTGGATCCGCTCCGCAAAGCGGCTACGGCTAAGGGCACTGACAAGGCCGAAACCAAGCCCGAGTAGTTCCGCGCCTGCACCCGCGAACAGGCCGGCTACCAGTCAGTACACCACCCGGAAGTTGCTGAACGCTCCGGTCGCCCTGGACATCCGCTCCTCCACGTGGTCCACCCGTCCGGGCGCGTCCGGCGAGCGCAGCCAGGCCCGGAACTGCAGCACCACTGCCTGCGGGCCCTCGACGACGACGGCGACCGTGCCGTCGTCGTCGTTCCTGACCGTCCCGCGCAGCGAGAGCTCCTCGGCCTTCCGGACCGTCCAATACCGGAAGCCGACCGCCTGCACCATGCCCTCCACCCGGGCCGTGAGCCGCACGATAATACCGGAGTCTTCAGCGCCCGGACTGTCCGCGATTTCAGCCATGGGTCCAATGTAGTCCCGGCCCGGCATAGGCAACATCCGGGACCTTAGCCCCTTTAGTCCCGCCTGTGACTTAGGCAATGTGGATAGAACACTTCCGGCACCTGGCACACAGCGGACACCCCGCGTCGCCGGCCGGAACGCCGAAAGGACATAGACCATGGCAGGACACTTTGAGATCTTCACCGATTCGGAATCGAACATCCGGTTCCGGCTGCTGGGGGCGGACGGGACAGTGCTGGCCGTCTCCAAGGCCTTCGAGGACAAGCGCTCCGCGGCGGACGGCATCATGGCAGTCCGCGAGTGCGCCGGAACCGGGCTGATCCGGGAAACGCACTCCACTCCCTGGGGCGGCACCACCTGGACCAGGAGCAGCCAGACGGTCCGCCCGCGCACCCGCCAGCGGAGGCACCTCCCCGCCGTGTGAAGGTGGTTCCGATGAGAGCCCGCCCTGCTCGCAGCAGGGCGGGCTCTCCCGCGTTCCGGGACAGAACGGTTCGCTACCCGGCCGACTTCGCCGGCCGCAGCGACGTGATCATGGTGCGGATCTGGCGGTACTCCGGGGTGCCGGCATAGAGTCTCGCCTTCTCCAGATAGGGCAGCGAGGCCTCCGCGGGCGTGAGGTTGTTTGCCGGGTTGTAGGCGCCGCCGAACAACGCCCCGCTCGGCGGCCACAGGAAAAGCAGGAACATGGGGCAGGCCAGCGTTCCGGATTCCTCGGGCATCATGGTGATCCCGTACGCGGCAGTGGTGGTCTGCGTGGGTCCCGGCCCGGTTCCGTCACCCCGGGATGCGAAGACGTAGCGGGGCACGGCCTGGTCCGCGGCGCCCGGCTCGGCCAGGGCCTGGACAGCGTGCGAATCGTAGACCTGGTAGGGGTACCGCACGCTGCACTCCGCACCGGTGACGATGTTGGTCCGCAGTTGGGCCATCGGTTTACCGCCGGCGTTCGTGATATCCACGAACGCCCCGCCCAACGCCCCGCCGGGATCCCGGGCGGTCCAGTCCGGCGGGTAATCGAAGGACAGCCCGTCCGACGTCGTGAACGTCTTCCAGTCCGATGGAGTCGCGGTGCCCGGAGTCGCGGTGCCCGGAGTCATGGTGCCGGCCGCCGTCGAACTGGCCGCCGGGGACCCGGCGCTGGGCGACGGCGCTGCCGGAGCGCCACACGCGGTCAGCACCAGGACCAGTCCAAACGCAGCCGCCCAAGATGCGGTGCGACGCATGTCACCCTCCCCGAAGACGCAAGTGTTCGCCTCATTTTCGGGGTTTTGGCGGCGGAATCTAGGGCATTAGGTCCCTAACCGGCTACTGGTCCCACGTGATGCAGGCATGGCGGGCCGGCGTGAGCGGACCCACGTTGACATTCCACCGATTTCCGTTGATTCGGCGAAGCTTGCTAGACCTGAAAGTGATGCAAGATTTTCTAAGTTCCGCGATGCCCTTTTTCGCCGTTGCCCTGGCCGTGGCCGCCGGGCTGGTCGCTTCCTGGCTGGTGCGCCGGGTTGTCCTCCGGCTCAACCGCAGGCAGGAGGCGCTTCGGGAAACCTCGCGGGAGGCGCGGCTTCCGTTGCGCTTTGCGCTCTGCCTAACCGGCGTGCGGATCGCACTCCGCATGACCACGAACGACGTCGAGTGGCGCCGCAACGTGGACCATGCCCTGCTGATAGCCCTAATCGCATCCTTGGCCTGGCTGGCGATCGCCATCCTGCTGGTCATCGAAACCATCATCCTCACCCGCTACCGGGTGGATGTGGCGGACAACCGGCGTGCCCGGCGTCTCCGGACCCAGGTGATCATGGCCCGGCGGATCGGCGTGGCGCTGATCGCGATCGTGGCGCTGGGCAGCATCATGCTGACGTTCCCCGCCATCCAGGCCCTCGGCGCCGGGCTGCTGGCGTCCGCCGGGGTGATCTCGATCGTGGCCGGCCTCGCCGCGCAGACGTCGCTGGTCAACGTCTTCGCCGGCCTGCAGCTCGCGTTCACGGACGCCATCCGGGTGGACGACGTCGTGGTGGTCCAGAAGGAATGGGGTCGGATCGAGGAAATCACCCTGACCTACGTAGTGGTCCACGTCTGGGATGACCGCCGGCTGATCCTGCCCTCCACCTACTTCACCACCACCCCGTTTGAGAACTGGACCCGGCGCCAGTCCGAGGTGATGGGCACGGTGGAGTTCGACTTGGACTGGCGCGCGCCGGTGGAAGCCATGCGGGCCGAGCTCAAGAAGGTCCTCGCCAGCACCGAACTCTGGGACAAGCGCGTGGGCGTCCTGCAGATCACCGATGCGACAGCGGGGTTTGTCCGGGTACGCATCCTGGTCAGCGCCGGCGACAGCGCCTCGCTCTTTGACCTGCGCTGCCTGATCCGCGAGGAGCTGGTGCTCTTCCTGCAGCAGGATTACCCGACGGCGCTGCCGCACGTCCGGCTCGAATCCATGCCGTCCGCGACGGCCTCCACCCAGCAGGAGGCCTCGGACCGGCCGGCGGCTAAGCGGCCGGGACGGATCTCCGCGGCCGACGAAACCAGCGCACGGATGCCCTCCGACCCGCACGATTCGCAGCTCTTCACCGGCTCCATCGAAGCGGTGCGGCGCTCCCGCGCGTTTGCCGGGCCGGGCGAGGACGTATTCGAGGACAGGGACAAGTCGATCGCGGCGCAGAAGAACTAGGACCGGTCCTCGCTGTCCGGTCTTCCCAGTCCGCCTGCACGGGTTGATAATCGGAGCCATGACGATCCCTCCGGCACCTGGTCCTGATCCGTTCCCGCCCGAGCCCGGCCCGACGATGCCGGACCCGCAGCCCGGCGACCCGTTCCCGCCGGATCCCGGACCTCCGCCGCCGGCGCCCATCCCCGGGCCGGACCCGAGCCCCACACCAAGTCCGATGCCGGGTCCGTCTCCGACCCCGGCACCCGTGCCGGGTCCGTTGCCGATCCCGGATCCGGGCCCGGTCCCGCCGCCACCTGTTCCACCGTCGCCGGACCCGACCCGGTTCTGAGCCCGGGCTCACGCTGCTGCAGCAGCAGGATCATTGCGTGCCGCGCGCCTACTCGAGAACGATGTCGCGGGTCCGGTGGTCGTAGCGGATCACCAGCACGCCGCCGCGGTGATGCACCTCGTGGTTGGCGCCGTCGAACGCGCCGAACGCGCCGTAGTTTTCATCCCAGGAGCGGTTGATCGCGATCTTGAAGCTGTAGGAGCCCGGCGGCAGGTCCACGGCGAGCTTCCACAACTGATCCACTTCATCCAGCAGCATCTGGGACTCGTCATACTGCGGAGCCCAGTTCGCGGGCGCGCCCAGCAGGACGTTGAAGTCGCCGGCAACGGCAACTTCGGCGGGCTGTTCGGCGGCCTGCTCGCTGGCGGCGTGGCTGGCCGGTGTTGCCGCCTGGGCTGCCTGATCCGCCGTCCTCCGCTTCCGGACCGCCTTGGCCACCGGGGCGACGGCCTCTTCGACCAGCCTGGCTGCCTTGTCGGCCACTTTCTCGGCGACCTTGGCGGCCTTCGGTGCTGCCTTGGGTGCTGCCTTGGGTGCTGCCTTGGGCGCCGGCTTCCCGGCGGGGGCGGACGGCAGCGGAGTGCCGGCCGGGACCGGGGTACCGGCGTCGAGCGCGGCGGTAAAGGCGGCCGGGTCGGCGAAAGCGACAGTGGCGCGCTGGCCGGCCTCGGTGACGGTCCAGCCGGAGCGGCCCTTGACCAGCCAGCCGGCCTTGACCAGCCTGGCCGTGGCGGTGGTAAGCGCCTTGTGGCCTCGGGGAATACCGCCGCTGAGCAACTCGCGCTCGTGGTCGTTGAGCGGCACCCGCGTGATCGCTTCACCCAGCACCACGCCGGCGTTCAGCTTCTCGCCCGACCACACCCCCTCGGCCAGGACATCCAGAACAGCTTTAAGCCGAAGGTTGGTGTTTTCCGCTGAGTTCTCGCCCATGGGTCTCCTTTAGAAGCAAATGATCCACCTGCATCTTGCCAAGGTTCGGCAGGATACGCGACCGGGCGAGGTTAACTCTTTGCGTCGTGACCGACTGTGACGGAAAAGCACACCCGGAACCCGTTGCCCGCGGCAAGCAGGCTGACTAGAGTTGCCTGATCGCCGCAGCCTCGCCGGCCGAGCCGCCCATCGGAGAGATCCACGGACTGATCCACGGCGTCCCCTCCCCCTCTGATTCAGGAGATCCCCATGGAAACACGTACCCTCGGATCGCTCACCGTCTCGGCCCTCGGCCTGGGCTGTATGGGCATGAGCGAGTTTTACGGCTCGGGCAACGAGCAGGAGTCCGTGGCTACCATCCAGGCCTTCCTCGACGCCGGCGGAACCCTGCTGGACACCGCGGACATGTACGGCCCGTTCCGCAACGAAAAGCTGGTGGGCGGAGCCATCGCCGGCCGGCGCGACGACGTCGTGCTGGCCACCAAGTTCGGCAACGAACGCCGCGAAGACGGCTCCTGGGTGGGCATCAACGGCAAACCCGAGTACGTCCGGTCCGCGTGCGACGCGAGCCTGCAGCGCCTTGGCGTGGACCACATCGACCTCTACTACCAGCACCGGGTGGACAAGACCGTGCCGATCGAGGAGACCGTGGGCGCCATGGCCGAGCTGGTGCAGGCCGGCAAGGTCAGGCAGCTGGGACTCTCCGAAGCCAGCGCCGACACGATCCGCCGCGCCCACGCCGTGCACCCCATCGCCGCCCTGCAAACCGAATACTCGCTCTGGGAGCGCGAACCGGAGACCAAGGTTTTCCCGGTCCTCGCAGAACTCGGCATCGGCTTCGTCCCGTACAGCCCGCTGGGCCGCGGCTTCCTCACCGGCCAGCTGCGCAGCGAGGACGACTTCGCCGAGAACGACTTCCGCCGCCGCTCGCCCCGCTTCCAAGGCGAGAACTTCACCCGCAACGTCCAACTCGTGGACCGGGTCACGGACCTGGCCACCGAGAAGGGCTGCACCCCCGCGCAGCTGGCCCTCGCGTGGCTGCTGGCCCAGGGCGGCCACATCGTGCCGATCCCGGGGACCAAGAAGCGCAAACGGCTGCGCGAGAACCTGGGCGCCGCCGACGTCGAACTTTCCGCCGAGGACCTCAGGCGCCTTGATGAGCTGGCTCCGGCCGGCTATGAGGCGGGCGCCCGGTACCCGGACATGGGCACAATCGACGTCTGAGCATGCAGCGGGGGTCACCGAACCCGCGCGCAGCGCCGTTGCCCTGTCAGTTATGGTTCCCATCCGCCCGTTTTAGCGACCATGAGTGATAGGGCAACCCGGGGTGTTATCGGCCCGAGGCTGCGAGCTCGGCCAGCAGCTCCGTCTTGCGGTCCTCGCTCGCGAACGAGGACCGGATGGAGTTGGCCGCGAGGCGCACGCAGTCGAACTCGGACAGGCCGATCACGGACCTGAGCTGGGCGAAGTTGTCATCCACGTAGCCGCCGAAGTAGGCCGGATCGTCCGAGTTCACGCTGACGTTCAGCCCGGCCGCGAGCATGCCTGCCAGCGGGTGGTCGGCCAGCGTGTCCACCGCGCGGAGCCGGACGTTGGACAGCGGGCAGACGGTCAGCGGCATGAGCTCGTTCACCAGGCGTTCCACCAGCTCGGGATCGTCCATGCAGCGGACGCCGTGGTCGATCCGCTCCACTTCCAGCAGGTCCAACGCCTCGATGATGTACGACGCCGGACCCTCCTCGCCGGCGTGCGCGACCCGCCGCAGCCCGGCCTCCTTGGCCCGGGCGAAGAGCCGCTCGAACTTCGACGGCGGGTTGCCCGCCTCGGCGGAGTCCAGCCCGATCCCGATGATCGGCGCGCCCATGGCAAGCAGCTGCTCCAGCACCTCCAGCGCCGACTCCTCGGACAGGTCGCGCAGGAACGCGGCGATCAGCAGCGTCGAGATGCCGAACTCCTGCTCCGAGGCCGCCAGCACCGACGCGACGCCATTGACGCAGGTCTCCAAGGACACCCCGCGGGACAGGTGCGCCTGCGGATCCAGCATGATCTCGGCATGCCGCACCCCGGCGGCCGCGGCCCGGGTCAGATAGGCGCGGGTCATGTCCGCGAAGTCCTGCTCGGTCCGCAGTACGGCCATGTTGGCGTAGTACAGGTCCAGGAACGACTGCAGGTCTGTGAACTCGTACCGGGCCCGGAGCTCGTCCAGGTCCGCGTACGGCAGCGAGATCCCGTTGCGTTCCGCGAGCGCAAAGATCAGCTCCGGCTCCAGCGTGCCCTCGATGTGCAGGTGCAGCTCCGCGACCGGCAGCGCGGCGTGGACTTCTTCGGGGATTTCGGCGAACTCGGGGACGCCCTCAGCCTGGGACGCGTCCGCGGCGCCGTCGTAAATTTCCATTCGCTAAGGATATGCCCGCCCGGGGATGAAGATGCCCGCCGGAAGCTGCGCCGGATAGAGTCGAACAGATGCAGAACACTCAGCAGGCTTCCCATCCCGCCGGCCTGGCGCCGGACCACCCCGCGGACGGCTTTGTCCGGGTCCGCGGCGCCCGGGAGAACAACCTGCGCAACGTGGACGTGGATGTGCCCCGGGACGCGATCGTCGCCTTCACCGGTGTCTCCGGCTCCGGCAAGTCCTCGCTGGCCTTCGGCACCATCTACGCCGAGGCCCAGCGCCGGTACTTCGAATCCGTGGCGCCCTACGCCCGCCGGCTGATCCAGCAGGGCCACAACCCAAAGGTGGAACTGATCACCGGACTGCCGCCCGCCGTCGCGCTCCAGCAGCGACGCGGGACACCCAGCTCCCGTTCCACCGTGGGCACCGTCAGCACGCTGTCCAACTCGCTACGCATGCTCTTCTCCCGCGCCGGCAGCTACCCCGACGGCGCCGCGCCGCTGGACTCAGACGCGTTCTCGCCCAACACCGCGGCAGGCGCCTGCCCGGAATGCCACGGCCTGGGCATCGCCCACACGGTCACCGAGTCCTCGCTGGTCCCGGACCCGACGCTGAGCATCCGCGACGGCGCGATCGCCGCCTGGCCCGGCGCCTGGCAGGGCAAAAACTTGCGCGACGTCCTCACCCACCTGGGCTACGACGTCGACACCCCGTGGCGGAAGCTGCCCAAAAAGGAGCGCGACTGGATCCTGTTCACCGAGGAACAGCCCGTGGTGGAGGTGACGCCGCAACGCGACCGCGTCGCCAAGCCTTACAAGGGCCGCTTCTGGAGCGCCCGCAGCTACGTGCTGCACACCCTCGCCGATTCCAAGAGCAACACCATGCGCGAGAAGGTGCTGCGCTTCATGGAAACCGGCCCGTGCCCGCGCTGCGGCGGCAGCGGCCTGCGCCCGGAGGCCCTGGCTGTCACGTTCGCCGGCCGCACCATCGCCGAGCTCAATGCTGCGCCCATGACTGAGCTGGCCGAGATCATCCGCCCCACCACCGAGCTCACTTCGGCGGGGACCGCCTCGCGCAAGCAGTCTTCCGAGTCCAACGAGGTGGCCGTCGCCATCACCCGCGACCTGCTGCAGCGCGTCACCGTGCTGGTGGACCTGGGTCTGGGCTACCTCGCCCTGGGCCGGTCCACCCCCACCCTCTCCCCCGGCGAAATGCAACGCCTGCGGATCGCCACTCAACTGCGTTCCGGGCTGTTCGGCGTGATCTACGTGCTCGACGAGCCGTCCGCCGGCCTGCACCCGGCCGACGCCGAGCCCCTACTGGCGGTGCTGGACCAGCTGAAATCCTCCGGCAACTCGGTGTTCGTGGTGGAGCACAACATGGACGTGGTGCGCCGCGCCGACTGGCTGGTGGACGTTGGACCGCGCGCCGGCGAGGGCGGCGGCGAGGTGCTCTACAGCGGACCCGTCGCCGGGCTGGCCGAGGTGGAAGCCTCTGTCACCCGGCCGTACCTGTTCCCGGACGCCGCAGGTCAACAGCCGCACGACGCCGGGTCCGGCGCCGGGGTGCGCGGGTCCCGGCGCGGGCCGACGGGCTGGCTCGAGCTGCGCGACATCAGCCGCCACAACCTGCAAAACCTGGACGCCAGCTTCCCGCTGGGCGTCCTGACCGCGGTGACCGGCGTGTCCGGCTCCGGCAAATCGACCCTGGTCAGCCAGGTCCTGGCCGAGGTGGCCGGTGCGTGGCTACACCCAGACTCCGCCGCGGCACCGCAAGAGTCCCCGGAAGACGCTGAGCCCAGCGCCCCGCTGAGCGTCGGCCCGGTGTCCGGGCTGGAGCGGATCGACCGCCTGGTGAAGGTGGACCAGAAGCCGATCGGCCGCACCCCGCGGTCCAACCTAGCCACCTACACAGGGCTGTTCGACGCCGTCCGCAAGGAATTCGCCGCCACGGACCAGGCAAAGGCCCGCGGCTACGGCGCCGGACGATTCTCGTTCAACGTGGCCGGCGGGCGCTGCGAAACCTGCCAGGGCGAGGGGTTCGTTGCCGTCGAGCTGCTCTTCCTGCCCGGCAGCTACGGCCCATGCCCGGAGTGCCACGGCTCGCGCTACAACCCGGAGACCCTGGAAGTCGCCTACCGGGGCAAGAATGTGGCCGAAGTGCTGGGCATGACGGTCAACACGGCCGCCGGCTTCCTGGCCGACGTCCCGGCCGCCGCGCGTGCTTTACAGACCCTGCGCGAGGTGGGCCTGGGCTACCTCCGGCTGGGCCAGCCTGCCACCGAGCTTTCCGGCGGCGAGGCGCAACGCATCAAGCTCGCCACCGAACTGCAGCGTGCCCAGCGCGGCCACTCGCTCTACCTGCTGGACGAGCCCACCACGGGACTGCACCCGGCCGACGTCGAACTCCTCATGGCCCAGCTGCACCGGCTGGTGGACGCCGGAAACACAGTGGTGGTGGTGGAGCACGAGATGGACGTGGTGGCCGCCGCGGACTGGGTGATCGACCTGGGTCCAGCCGGTGGCGACGCCGGCGGCAAGATTCTCGCCGCTGGCGAGCCCGCCGTCGTCGCGCGCTCCACCAAGAGCCGGACGGCTCCGTACCTGGCAGCGGTCCTCGGTGGCTGATTCTTGGCCAGAAAGCCGGTGAGGGGTTGATCTGTGTCCCGGGCTGCCCTACCGTGGACGGATGCCCGCAAACGGGCTATTGCATGCCCGGTGCTGCCCCCACCATGATCTGCCCGACCGGCAGCCACCGAAAATGACCTCTATTGTCAGGGGCGGGCAGTGACGCGATAACGTCCGGGGACGGACCGAGCGCCGGTGGCCCTCAGGAGCAGCTGAAACCATGAAGACCTCAACCTTTACTACTGCCGCACGCCGTGGAGCCACTCTGGCCGTCATCTCGGTGGCCGGCGTCGCCCTCTCCGCCACTGCCGCGACCGCGGCTACCCCCACCGCCACGACCAATTCCACCTGGGATTCGCTGGCCCAGTGCGAGAGCAGCGGCAACTGGAGCACCAACACCGGCAACGGCTATTCGGGCGGGTTGCAGTTCAGCCAAAGCACGTGGGCCGCCTACGGCGGCTCGGGATCGGCGGCCTCCGCCAGCCGCGAACAGCAGATCGCCGTCGCGCAAAACGTCCAGTCCAGACAGGGCTGGGGCGCGTGGCCGGCGTGCGCCGCCAAGCTGGGTCTGAGCGGAGGCGCGGCCGCGGCCCCTGCCGCCGCCCCGACGAAGCTGCCGGTGAAGCTGCCGGCGGCCCAGGCGCCAGTCCGGTACGTACCCGCCCAGGCCGCGCCGGTGCGCACGGCCCCTGTTCAGGCGGCACCGCGGCACGTCGCCGCGGTGGCCCTGAGCGGCGAGACCTACACGGTCCAAAGCGGCGACAACCTGAGCAAGATCGCCAAGCAGCTCAACATCCACGGCGGCTGGCAGGCTCTCGCCGACGCCAACGCGGCCACCATCAGCAACCCGGACCTTGTGCTGGTCGGCCAGGTCCTGCAGCTCCCCGCCTAAGCTGCAGCAATGTGATTGAACGGCAATGTAACTGATCGGCAGTGTAACTGAACGGCAGTGTGATTAAACGACGACGCCGGCGCGCCCTTGGGGGTCGCTCCGGCGTCGTCGTTCAATCGGTAGTTATGCGATCAGGCTGTCCTCAGACGGTCCGCGGGAGTTCGCGGATGATGCGGACCTTCCAGGCGGCGTCGTCGCTGGTGTCAAGCAGGGCCACGGTGCCCTGCGCGAGGTGCAGTGCGACGCGTTTGGCGGCGAGCAGTTCGAGGTAGAGCTGTTCGTTCATCCGGGCCGGGGTATCGATCACGTACTTCACCCCGTCGCGGACCTTGCGGTAGTTGGCGCTGCGCTCCCGGTGCAGATGGAGTTCGAGCATCCCGCGCTGCCTCAATCGCGGTTCATGCCGGTTCAGCCAGGACACGGCCGCATGGACGGCTACCACCAGCGTGAATGAGACCACGTAGATTTCCCAGCCACTGGAGAGCAGGAACAGCGGCAGGTTGGCGATGGCGACGATCGCGATCAGGAGCCGGAATGCCATCAGTCGCCGCACGGTCAGGGCCATCGAGGCCAAGCCCGCGCGGAACCCGCTTTGCTCCTTCCGGGCCTCGGCCGGGTCCAGGGTGAATTCTTCGAGGACCAGGATGCCGTTGGCTTCCGGGGGGAGCATTTGTCCGTATTTGGGCGCAAAGGGCGCCGCTGCTTCAAGGGTCATGGCGGGTCTTCCGTGCGGCAGGGATGGTTTGGCTAATGGTAGATCCCCCAGCTGGGAACTGTCTGTATCATTTCGCGATGTGAACACCCTCACCCGCAGGCCCCAGCAATTGGCGTTGCGGGCCGGCGGCCCCAAACTGGAGAGATGCAGACTTTCCTTCCTTTCCCCGATTTCCGGCAGAGCGCCGCGGCCCTTGACCGCGTTCGGCTCGGCAAGCAGCGCGTCGAAGCTCTGCAAATGCTGCGCGCGCTGGTGATTCCCGAGTACGGGTGGCAGTCCCACCCGGCCGTACGGATGTGGATGGGGCATGTCCCGGCATTGACCCTGTACGGTCTCGCCGTAGTGGACGAATGGACCGCCCGCGGCGGCGAAGACACCACCCGGGACAAGATCACGGAGTTTGCTCCGCAGGCCGCGCACCCGGACTACGCCGCCAAAATCCAGATGCCGTACTGGCTGGGGAACCCGGATTTCCACCTCAGCCACCGCTCCCGGCTGCTCGCCAAGGACCAGCGGTTCTACGCCTCGGTGTTCCCCGGCATCGACCCTGACCTTGAGTACGTGTGGCCCGCGCCCAAGCACGAGCTGTTGCCGGAAGATCCTGCCGGGGACCGCATGTGGGTCCTCCGCCTGCCGTTGAGCGACACCGACCCGCAGCGACTGGACACCGTCAGCCTACCGCCGGTTCGCGGCAAGGCTTCCGGCGCCGACGACGACGAGTACCAGTTTGTTTACGCGGACAACGGGTCCCGCCGGCCGGACAAGAACGCCCGCAAGCGCCCGGCCAAGCCGCTGGTGAAGAAGCCTACGCGCAAGCGCCTGGCGCAGGAGGAGGCCTTCACCACGCTGCCGGGGAGGTCCGTGGTGGCGATCCCGTTCGACGGCGGCCAGTCCTTCGCCGTCGGCGAGGTCCAGGGCCGTCCGGTCACGGTGGACGGCAAGTTCGCCCGCAACTTTGCGGTCACCGAGATCGTGGCGCGCCGGGACTTCGATTACCCGGCGCTGTTGCAGGACCCGCGGGTGTTCTTCCCGATCGCCGCGCGCTAAGTTTTGGGCGCTGCTGGGCGCTGGGGTCGGCGCACCCCTGGGGCGCCGGGGTCGGCGCACCCCGGCTCGCGGGTTCCGTCCGCCATCGGCGTTTCCAGACGTCGAGCTGGACCGGAAGCCGCGAGTGGGGATGGCAGCGTTTCCCCCGCTCACAGCACCGCACCGCAATTGCTGGCAGACTGGCCGGTATGACTGTTCTGCTGGCCGGTTGCGGCGACTTGGGTACCGAGGCCGGACTGCGCTTTGCTGCTGCCGGACACCGCGTGGTGGGCTGGCGACGCTCCCCGGACAAACTGCCGGCTGCCATCGAAGGCGCAGCGGCTGACCTGAGCCGGGGCGAACTGCCGCCGGTCCCGGCGGACACCAAAGCCGTCGTCGTCGCGATTGCGGCGGACTCCCCCACCGAGGAGGCCTACCGGGCCGCGTATGTTGACGGGCTGGCGCATGTGCTCGATGCCGTGGCGGCGTCCGGAGCGCCGGTGCACCGGGTGCTGTTTGTGTCCTCCACCGCGGTCTACGGCGACGCCGACGGCAGTTGGGTAAACGAAGCGACGGCGCCTAATCCCGGCGGGTTTTCCGGCCGCATCATCCGCGAGGCTGAGGAACTGCTCCACACCCGCCTGGGCGGCTCGGCGATTTCGCCCGTGGTGTTGCGCCTGGGCGGGATCTACGGGCCCGGCCGGACCCGGTTGATCGACCAGGTGCGCGGCGGGAAAGCCACCATCCCGGCGGAACCACGCTTCACCAACCGGATCCACCGCGACGACGCCGCTGCCGCCATCGTGCACCTATGCACAACGGCTGTCCAGCCCGCTCCGGTGTACCTGGGCGTGGACAACGAACCGGCCGAACTCGCCGAGGTGTTGCGGTTCCTGGCCGCCGAACTCGGGCTACCGGAACCGGCATCGGAGCCTGCTGCTGCGGCGGCTGAGCGCACCTCCGGCCCCTCTGGCGGGGGCTCGCGTGGCGGCTCCGGCAGCGGCCCCAGCGGCGGCTCCAGCGGCGAGCCGTCGCGTGGCGGGAACAAGCGCATCAGCAACGCGTTGCTTCGGAGCACACGCTTCGAGTTCCAGTATCCGAGTTTCCGCGAGGGCTACCGCGCCGTGCTGGCCGGCGTCGGGGAGCGGCATCCCTGATGCGTTGGCACTGGGCCGGGGCCTCACGCCACTACATTTCACACCCGACTTCCGAGGGGCAGCATGGATTTTCAGCACATCATTGAGACGATCGGCCGGTTCATGGATTTCGCCGGTGTGGCCGTGATGGTGATCGGTGCCCTGGTATCCCTCCCCATGGCACTGCGGGGATTCCAACCGCGCCGCCTGCCCGCCGGCTCAGAACCGCTCACGGTCTACCGTTCCTACCGGCAACTGCTGGGCCGCTCCATCCTGCTGGGCCTCGAGCTGCTCGTGGCGGCCGACATCATCCGGACCGTCGCCGTGACCCCTACCTTCGAGAGTGTGGGAGTGCTGGCCATCATCGTGCTGATCCGGACCTTCCTGAGCTTCTCGCTCGAGCTGGAAATCACCGGCCGCTGGCCCTGGCAGAAGCAACCCGCGGGCAACCAAGCCGCCATGGCGAGCTGACGAACCGATGGAAATAAATCACTGGCCTTTGGCGCCGGAGTTGCCCCGACCGGTCATCATGGACCAGCGTTGGACGGACGCCGTCTTCCTGCACTGGCGCATTCCACGGCCGGTCGCGGCGTCGTTCATGCCTGCCGGCGTGGTCCCGGACGAGTTCGACGGGTCGGCCTGGGTGGGGCTCATCGGCTTCCGCATGCAGGGTGCCGGTGTGGGCCGGGGACCGGGGATTCCCTACTTCGGCAGCTTCAACGAGATCAACGTGCGGCTCTACTCCCGGGAACCGGACGGCACCAGGGGAGTCGTCTTCCTGAGCCTGGATGCGTCGCGTTTGGCGGTGGTGCTGGCGGCCCGTGCGGCGGGAATCCCCTACGTGTGGTCCCGGGACCGCTTCCGGGCGGCCAACCCCGCTGCGATGCCGGCGGATCCGTCTACCGGATATTCGGTGCGGCGGTTTCGGGACGGCGCGCGGAGCGACTTTGCGGTTGCCCCGCAGTACGACGTCGACGCCGCCGACCCGCTGTCCGTCCACCTCACGGCGCGGTTCGGATTGCATACCCGCTTCCGCGGGGAGACGCTCTACGTTCCGAATACCCACAGCCCCTGGCCGCTGTTTCAGGCACGGCTGACGGTGTTGGAGGACCAGCTCGTGGCGGCAGCAGGCATCACGGTGTCCGGGCCGCCCGAATCGGTGTTGTTCTCGCCAGGGGTCCGGACACAGTTTGGCCGCCCGCGGGCGCTGCACGGCCTTCTGTAGCCCGCGAGGCACGGGGGCGCCACGGCCACGCGGCAGCGCGTCGGAAAACGGCAGCGCGTCGGCGCGCTGTGCAGGGCGGTGCTGTGCAGGGCTGTGCTGTGCTGTCACGACTTCCTGCGCCGCCGGATCGCACGCAGGAGGATCCCAACAACGAACATGAGCACACCCAACGCCACGGACATCGGCGGGAGGGCGGCGACGAGGGCCACGCAGGCCACGGCGCCCAGCACCTGGAGCGCCTTGGGGTATCGGCGGTCTGCGGCGGGTTGAGTGAAGGCGGCGATGTTGGCGATCAGGTAGTAGATGAGCACGCCGAACGAGGAGAAGCCGATCGCACCGCGCAGGTCGGCGACGGAGATGATCGTGCAGATTACTACCGCCAACGTGACCTCGGCCCGATGGGGCACCTTATATCGGGGGTGGACCGCGGCGAGCCAGTGCGGCAGATCTTGTTCGCGGGCCATGGCCAGGCTGGTTCGCCCGAGCCCGGCGATGAGCGCCAGCAGCGCACCCAGGGCCGCGACCGCCGCGCCGGCTCGGACGACGGGGCCGGCCCATGGCGTAGTCCCGGATTCGACGGCGACGGCGAGCGGTGCGGGGTTGGCCGCCATTGAGTCGGCGCCGATGGTCGCCAGCAGCATAACGGCGATGACGGCGTAGACGACGATCGTTATGCCCAGGGCAATACCGATGGCACGGGGAATAGTCCGCCGCGGGTTCCGTACCTCTTCGCCCATCGTCGCGATCCTGGCGTAACCGGCGAAGGCGAAGAACAGCAACCCGGCTGACTGAAAAATCCCATACCAGCCGTGGGCCAACAGCCCGTCCCCGAGAATCTTGGCCGGATCCGGCGCGGAACTTCCCCAGGAGGCGGCCACCGCCGTCGTAAGTGCCGCTAGTACCAGTACCACGAGGATGCGCGTCAGCCCGGCCGTCCGGGTGACACCGTGATAGTTCACCGTGGCGAGGAGGACGACGGCTGCGATGGCCACCGGGCGTTCCCAACCGTGCGGGGCGGCGTAGGTGGCAAAGGTCATGGCCATCGCCGCGGCGCTGGCGGTCTTGCCGATTAAGAATCCCCACCCGGCCAGGAAACCCGGCCACGGCCCGAGTCGTTCCCGCCCGTAGACGTAGGTCCCCCCGGAGGTCGGGTAGGCGGCGGCGAGCTGGGCGGAAGATGTGGCATTGCAGAAAGCCACTACGGCAGCAACGACCAGCCCGAGCAACAGACCGGAGCCGGCAACGGCAGCTGCCGGGGTGAAGGCCGCGAATACGCCGGCCCCGATCATCGAGCCGAGCCCGAGCACAGACGCATCAAAAGTGCCCAGCCGGCGCGCAAGAACCTGAGGGTCACTCATGCGACCAGCCGCCGTATCGGTGCACGCGTCACTTCACCTATCGCATCATTCATAGCGTCCCAACATGTGTATGGATATCGCTATCCGATCTCGGGTTCCACGATACTTTGCTCACTCCCAGCCGCTACCTTGAGTCACGCACAGCGAACCGCCTCCGCGCCGCAGGGTTTTGGGCCAGTTGCGGGAGTTGCTTGCGACGGCGGCCTCAGACGCGGCCGGTGCGGCTCATAATGTCTTAGCCTCGGTGTTGGATTGGTTCATGGGAACCACTGCAGCTCTCACTGTCCGTCCGGCCGTTGGTCCGGCCACCCGGCCGGCCGGTGATGAGCGCACGACTCCGTCGCTGGCGGGTGTTTTGGGCCAGTTGCGGGAGTTGACTGCGACGGCGGCCTCAGACGCGGCGTTGCTGGGATTCGGCGACGCCGCTGACTACGCGGCCGGGGTCGAGGAGATCTCCCGGGCCGTGGACTACCTGCAGCTGGTCGCGGCCGCGGCCGTGGACCGCACCCGCAACGAACCCACCGGCGCGGCCGGTACTTGCGGGGTACCGGCCGGCGACGTCGGTGCCGCCCGGGGCCGGGCCGGCGATGACGGGTTCCGCAGGACCGAGGAGTTCCTGCGGGCCCGGCTGCAGATCAGCGTCGCCGAGGCCCACCGCCGGCTCTGCCTGGCCCGGGCTGTGCTGCCCCGCACGGGTATGACCGGCCAGCCGCTGCCGCCGCTGCACGAGGAACTCGCCGCCGCCGTGGCCGCCGGGGCCGTCCCGTCCCCGTCAGCGACCCTCATCACCCTGGCCCTGGACCGGGTCCGGCCGCTCTGCGGCGCGGAGACCGGTGCCCGGATGGAACACGCCCTGACCCGCACCGCGATCGAGCACGACCCAGATTTCCTGGCCCGGATCACCCGGCGCTGGCTGGACGCGATCGACCAGGACGGCGCCGAACCGGCCGAGGAAGTCCTGCGACAACTCCAGGGCGCGTTCCTCCGCCGTCCCCGCCACGGCCTGCAGCACCTGGAAATCTTCGCGACCACCGAGCAGTTCGAACACCTCCTGACCGTGATGAACACCGCCACCAACCCCCGCACCACACCGGCCCAAGGAATCGACGAAGGAGCCCGGGCCGGCACCGGCACAGCGGAGTGCGCCGGGGAGACGGCACGGGGCCGGGAGACGGCAGTGGCCGGGGGCCCTGGCCCGGTAGAAGTCGGCCCGGCGGAAGTGGGACTGGACTGGCGGTCCCGGCCGCAGAAACTCCTCGACGGCCTGGTCGGTGCCTGCAAGCTCGCCCTCGCCTCCGGCGGCCTGCCCGGCACCGGCGGACTCCGCCCCCAGATCATGGTCACGATCGACTACCGCGACCTCCTGACCCGCCTCGGCCCTAACCCCGGCCCCGGCACCGGGACCCTGGCGTTCACCGGCCCGGTCACCGCCGAGACCATCCGCAAAATCGCCTGCGACGCGGACATCATCCCCGTCCTGCTCGGCAGCCAAGGCCGGATCCTGGACATCGGCCGCACCAGCCGGGTCTTCCCGCCCCACCTCCGCAAAGCCATCACCGCCCGCGACCAGGGCTGCGCGTTCCCCGACTGCACCATCCCCGCCCCCTGGTGCGAAGCCCACCACATCGACTACTGGTCCCGCGGCGGCACCACCAGCACCGACAACGGCACCCTGCTCTGTTCCCACCATCACCACCTGATCCACAAAGAACACTGGACCATCCAGCCCCGGGCCGGCATCCCCTGGTTCATCCCGCCACCCCACCTCGACCCACACCAACAACCCCGCCGCAACCACTACTTCCGATCGTGAGGCAGGGCCGGCACCTGGACCACGGCCGCACTCCATCAGATCAATGAATCGGATCAATGAATAGGTCTCGTCAAAGCTGCTGTTCCGTGCTGTGATGACAACTACCCAGCCTTTGAAACAACCCGCGAAGGGGAACGATCATGGCACAAAACGGCAATTTCGCCGCCCTTCCTGACGGAACCTCCGGCCCGCGGAATGTCCTGTTGATCCTCTGCGGATTCGTGACAGTGCTTTGCTGGTGGATCGGGTTAACGGGCTATGGGGTGATCGGCGGCCCAGCGAGCGGAGTAGCCGGGTTGCTCGTCTTTGTAGCCGTCCCTGCGTTGACGACCGTCGGAACATACTTCTTGGCGCGCCGTGGCAGGCGGCCGCTCGCCACAGGACCGCAGTGGAACCTGCGCCGTGAAGCACGTAACTTCCCAAGCCCGCCACGCCACCGAGCTGACTCTGCCTCCTCGGTATCGGCCCCTCTGGAGACCCGCCCGCCCCGCAGCCTTCCTTGGTTCAATCACCCGGGAACTCGCGGCGTCCTCATTGTCAGCGGCTTTGCAACGGCCCTGCTGTGGTGGATCGGCATGACAGCCTACGTAGCCGTCGGAGGAGTTCCGAGCGGCGTGGCGGGGCTGACTTTCTTCCTCGGCATCCCCGCCGTCGCGACCGGCGCAACGTATCTGGCGGCGCGCCGCCGTCGAACCGGCTAGCTACCGCCCCGCCGCGTACCCCTGGGCGCCGCGCGGGTTGGCGGCGGCCTGCAGCACTCCGGTTACCGGGTCCCTGACCACGGCGGACAGCCGGCCCAGAGTCCAGTCACCGGCTCTCGTGACAACATGTCCGCGGCGCTCAAGTCCCGCGATAACATCTTCACCCAGCCGGTCCTCAACCACGGCGCCGCCGGGTTCCCAGGTTCGCGGCCAGAACGACGCAGGCATCGACGTCGTATGGAACGTCGGCGCGTCGATGGCCTGCTGCGGCCAGTAGCCGCCCACGATGGTCCGCAGCAGGTACGGCAACTGCCACTGGTCCTGCTGGTCGCCGCCGGGCGAGCCCAGCGCGGTGACAGCGTGTCCGTCCCGGAGCACCAGCGTCGGCGTCAGGGTGGTGCGGGGCCGTTTCCCCGGGGTCAGGGTAGACGGCGTGCCCGGCTCCAGCCACGTCATCTGCAGACGGGTCCCTAGGCAGAAGCCCAGCTCCGGGATCACTGGTGAGGACTGCAGCCAGCCGCCCGACGGCGTGGCCGAGACCATGTTGCCCCAGCGGTCCACGACGTCGATGTGGCACGTATCGCCCCTGGTCTCCCCGCTCGGCGCCACGGTCGGCTCCCCCACGCCCAATCCGGCCGCCGAACCGCCACGGGCCAGCGCCGGCGGAATGTACTCCGTCCGCAACGGCGGCAGATAGGGCACGCGTCCCGGAACCTGCCCGGGCCGGAAGTCGTGCGACGCCCGGTCCATGATCAGGGCCCGGCGTCCCTCGCAATACTCCTCGGAGAGCAGGTACTCCAGCGGCACGGCAGTATCCCCGTAGTACGCCTCGCGGTCCGCGAGCGCCAGCTTCTGGGCCTCCAGGATTGTGTGTGCGCCGAGCTCGGTGGACGGGTCCAGGAAGCGGTCCTCGAACCCGTCGAGGATGGCCAGGGTCTGCAGCAGCGCCGGCCCCTGCCCCCAGGGCCCGGTCTTGGCGATGGTGTGGCCGCGGAACTCCAAGGTAGCCGCCGGCTCGTACCCGGCTTCGAAGCCGGCCATATCGGCCAGTGCCAGTACACCCCGGTGGTCGGTGCCCGACGAGTGCCGGTGCGGGTTCTGTACCGACGCCACCATGGCCCGGGCGACAAAACCCTCGCGCCATTCCCGGCGGGCCTCATCGATACGCGCCTCACGGGACCCGCCAGGGCTCAAAGCCCGCCCGGCTTCGATGAGCCGTTCCAGGGTCCGGGCATAGTTGGGGTTCCGGATCAGCTCCCCGTCGGCCGGGATCCTTCCGCCGGGCATCCAGAGCTCCGCCGAGCTGGGCCAGTGTCGCCGGAACAGCTCCGCCACCGCAGCGATCGTGGTGCCGACGCGTGCCAGCATCGGGTGCCCATCACGGGCGTAGCCGATCGCGAATTCCAGCACCTCCTCCAGTTCCCAGGTCCCGTGGTTACGCAACAAAAGGAGCCAGGCGTCGACGGCGGCGGGCACCGCGGCGGCCAGTGCCCCCGCCCCCGGAACCAGGTCCAGGCCTTCGGCGCGGTAGTGCTCCACGGTGGCCGCCGCCGGTGCCGGTCCCTGACCCATCAACACCACCGGGGTGCCGGGGGCGGACGCCGTCACGAAGACGCCGGCCATGTCCCCGCCGGGGCCGTTGAGGTGCGGCTCAACGACGTGCAACACGAAGGCGCCGGCCGTGGCGGCGTCGAACGCGTTGCCGCCACGTTCGAGCACTGCCTGGGCCGCCGCCGTCGCCAACCAATGCGTGGAGGCGCTCATCCCGAAGGTGCCCTGCAGGGTGGGGCGCGTGGTGAACGCGTCAGGCGGGGTGAAGGTCACAGGATCAGCCGAACAGGGCCGCCACGCGGGTCAGGGTTTCGTAGACCCCGTAAGCCAGCGGCACTCCGACGAGTGCCCAGGCAACGGCAAGTCTTCCGGTTGACGCTTTGACAGCCGCGTGGGCGTCAGGGGTGTGTGCGGTGCTCATCTCAGGCCTCCATGGCGGATTCGGCTGGCCGGCGGTTTTCCGGGCGGGATTCGTGGAATCGTGCGTCGACCGGTTTGACCAGCAGGTTGGCCACGAAACCAACCACCAGCAACGCGACCATGGTCAGCAAGGCCGGTTGGTAAGAGGCGGCGTTAAGCTGGCCCGGCTTGCCCTGCGCGTCCAGGAAGGCGTTGACGATCAGGGGTCCGGCGACGCCGGCAGCGGACCAGGCGGTCAGCAGTCGGCCGTGGATGGCGCCGACCTGGAAGGTCCCGAACAGGTCCCGCAGGTAGGCCGGAGCCGTCGCAAAACCGCCGCCGTAGAACGAGATGATGAAGAACGCGAGCGCGACGTAGAGGAACGTGGTCGAGGATCCGGCCAGTGCCAGGACCGTATATAGCACCGCTCCGACGCCGAGGTAGACCATGTAGATGCGCTTGCGGCCGGTCACATCGGAGGTCGCGGACCAGGCGAACCGCCCTGCCATGTTGCCGATGGAGAGGAGCCCGACGAAGCCGGCGGCGACGCCGGCGCTGACCAGGGACGCGCCATCGGACTTCCGGAAGAAGTCCTGGATCATCGGGGCGGCCTGTTCCAGGATGCCGATCCCGGCGGTGACGTTGCAGAACAGCGCAATCCACACCAGCCAGAACTGTTTGGTCTTGACCGCGTTCTTTGCTGAGACGTTGTCAGTAGTGACCAGTTTGGAGGCTTTGACCTTTGCGGGGTCGAAGCCTGCCGGCTTCCAGCCGTCGGCAGGGACTCTGATGGTTAAGGCGCCGAAGAGCATATACGCGAGGTAAATGACAGCGAGCGTCAGAAAGAGCTTGCCGACGGAATCGCCGCTGGCCACCCAGCCCTTGGCACCGGAATTCGGGTCATACATCTTCAGCAGCGCGGTGGAAACCGGGCTCGCGATCAGTGCGCCGCCGCCGAAGCCCATGATGGCCATGCCCGTGGCGAGGCCCGGCCGGTCCGGGAACCACTTGATCAGGGTGGACACGGGCGAGATGTAGCCGATGCCCAGGCCGATGCCGCCGATAAAGCCGTAGCCGAGGTAGACGAGCCACAGCTGGTGCGTGAAGATGCCGAGCGAACCGACCAGGAAACCGCTGGCCCAGAACATGGCCGAGGTGAACATCGCCTTGCGCGGGCCGTTCTTATCCACCCAGGTGCCCATAATGGCGGCCGAAAGGCCGAGCATGACAATGGCGATGGAGAAAATCACGCCGATTTCGGTCAAGCTGGCGCCAAAGTGCTTGACCAGTGCCGTCTTGTACACGCTTGTCGCGTAGGCCTGCCCGATGCACAGGTGAACGGCGAGCGCCGCCGGCGGCACAAGCCAGCGGTTGAATCCCGGCGGGGCAACAGTTCGTTCTCGGTCCAGCCAGCCCATGGTTGCTCCCTTTGCTCGTTCAAGACGTAGATGTCCAGCAATCTAGAGGCAAAGGACCCCAAAATTGAGCCGTTGCCTACGGCAATCTTGGTGCAGATCATCAGCAAACGTACTATCAATGCGCTGAGCGGTAGGACCTTCGCGCTGAACGGTGGAGCCTACCTGCCGAGACCCGCCTTTCGAAGCGCCTCGGCCATAGCGGTGTCGCCGGGCGCCGGCTTGGCGGCGGCCTTGAACGCCGGTGTGGCTGCGTTTCGCTTGGCATCGGCTGCCGGCGGTGGATTTCGCCTCCGGCCCGCCGACGCCGGGCCCGCCGACGCCGGTTTCCCGGACGTCTGGTTCCCCGGCGCCGGTTTCCCGGACGCCTGCCTCCCCGTGCGCTCACCGGCGGCTGCCGGCTCGTCGTCGAGCCGCAGCGTCAGCGAGATGCGTTTCCGCTCCGGATCCGCCTCCAGCACCTTGACCCTGACCACCTGCCCGGACTTGACCACCTCGCGGGGATCGGAGACGAACCGGTTGGCAAGCGCGGAGACGTGCACCAGGCCGTCCTGGTGCACCCCGACGTCGACGAACGCGCCGAACGCCGCGACGTTAGTGACCGTCCCCTCAAGCACCATGCCGGGCCTGAGGTCTGAAATCTTCTCGACCCCCTCCAGGAACGACGCCGCCGCAAACGCGGGCCGCGGATCCCGGCCGGGCTTCTCCAGCTCGGCGATGATGTCCTGCACGGTGGGCAGGCCGAAGGAGCCGTCCACGAAGTCCTCCGGGTTCAGCCCGGAGAGGTTGCCGGCCGCCGGACCGGCACCGGGCAGCGCAGCCCCGGCCGCGGCCTTGATCTTCCGCGCCAGCGGGTAGGCCTCGGGGTGCACGCTCGAAGCGTCCAGCGGCTCCGCTCCGCCGGTGATCCGCAGGAAGCCGGCGCACTGTTCAAAAGCCTTCGCGCCCAGCCGCGGCACCTTCTTCAGTTCGCTGCGTTTGTTGAAGGGGCCGTGCTCGTTCCGGTAGGCCACAATGTTCTCGCTCAGTAGCGGCCCGACGCCGGCCACCCGGCTCAGCAGCGCCGGCGACGCGGTGTTGACGTCCACCCCCACGGCGTTCACGCAGTCCTCGACCACGGCGTCGAGGCTGCGGTCCAGCTTCGCCGCCGTGACGTCGTGCTGGTACTGCCCGACGCCGATCGACTTCGGCTCGATCTTGACCAGTTCAGCGAGCGGATCCTGCAGCCGGCGGGCGATCGACACCGCGCCGCGCAGCGAAACATCCATGCCGGGCAGCTCCGCGGCTGCCAGCGCCGACGCGGAGTACACGGACGCCCCGGCCTCGGAGACCACGAGTTTCTGCGGCACGTGGCCTGCTTCCGCGGTGAGCTGCTTGATCAGCTCGGCCGCGAGCTTGTCCGTCTCCCGCGAGGCGGTGCCGTTGCCGATCGCCACGAGTTCGACGTCGTACTTCCGGGCCAGGCCCAGGAGCGTGCGCAACGCCTCGTCCCATTTCCTGGCCGGGGCGTGCGGGTACACCGTGTCCGTCGCCACGACCTTGCCGGTGCCGTCCACCACGGCGACCTTCACCCCGGTGCGCAGGCCCGGGTCCAGGCCCAGGGTGGCGCGGTTCCCGGCGGGCGCCGCGAGCAGCACGTCGCGGAGGTTGGCGGCGAACACCCGGACGGCCTCGTCCTCGGCCGCGGCAAACATCCGGCTGCGCAGGTCCCCACTCAGGCGGCCGAGTACCCGCGAGCGCCAGGCCTGCTGCGCCGTCTGCAGCAGCCAGGCATCGGCGGGGCGGCCACAGTCCGCAACCCCGAGGAACCTGGCCACCGCGGACTCGTAGCGGCCGCGGGCGGCGGACAGGGCGGCGTCGTCGTCCGGTTCCGCCTCGGCGAGATCCAGCTCCAACACCCCGTCCTTCTCACCGCGCAGCAGCGCGAGGACCCGGTGCGAGGGCATCCCGGCGGGCGCCTGGGTGAACGCAAAGTAGTCCTTAAACTTTTGCCCTTCGGTTTCCTTGCCCTTCTTAACCCGGGAGACCATCCGGCCCTGCGTCCAGAGCCGCTCCCGCAGCGTGGCGGCCAGGTCGGCGTCCTGGCCGACGCGCTCGACCACGATGGACCGGGCTCCGGCCAGCGCCGCAGCGGTGTCCCCGATGGCATGGTCGGCGTTCAGGTAGCGGGCCGCTTCGCGTTCCGGGTCCAGCTCCGGCCGCTTCAGCAGCGCGTCCGCGAGCGGCTCCAGGCCGGCCTCCCGGGCGATCTGGGCCTTGGTACGGCGCTTGGACTTAAACGGCAGGTAGATGTCCTCCAGCCGCGACTTCGTATCGGCGCCGACGACGGCGGCCTGCAGTTCGGGGGTCAGCGCACACTGCGCGGCAATCGCTTCCAACACGGTCCGACGGCGGTCCTCCAGCTCGCGCAGGTAGCGCAGCCGCTCCTCGAGCCCGCGGAGCTGGGTGTCGTCCAGGGTGCCGGTGGCTTCCTTGCGGTAGCGGGCGATGAAAGGCACCGTGGACCCGGCGTCGAGCAACTCCACGGCTGCCTTCACCTGCCAGGGCTGCACACCGAGTTCGGCGGCGATCTGGGTCTCGATCGGGGAGGTCATGGCGGGGTGCTGCGGGAGTTGGCTCACCTGCCCATTTTGCCTTACCGCTTCGCTACGTCGCCTCTACCCCGTCCCGGCGCCGGGCGTCCCTGCGGTGGCGGGTGGCTCCTGCACGTCCTGCACCACCTCGTTGTGGCGGAGGAACCACGGTTTGAAAGGCGGGTCGAAGCGGGCAAACCGCGGCGGCCCCACCGTTGTCAGGCCGGCGAGGGTCAGCGCCGCCTGCAGCCCGTCGGTGCGCCGTTCGAAGGCTGTCTCCGTGCCGCTGCCGGAGAAGCGGAGGGCTGCGGCCAGGGAACCGGGGACGGCCCGGATCCTGACGTCGGGGTTGGCGGGAGCCGGTGCCGTCTCGGCGGTCATCCCGGCGGGCAGCACAAAGGCGACCACAAAGTCGGCGGGTCCAGTGGTTCCCGGCAGCGGACCGCTCTGCAGCACCGGGGCGGTCATCGCCAGCTTTTGCGCTTGGCTCATGCTCCCCCGATTTCGGCTCTCCTGGCTGCCGCTGTCCTGGATCACCGGGGCGGTCATCGCCAGCTTTTGCCCGCCAGTGTTGCTGCCGCTGATGTAGTTAAACAGGTGCCGGAAGGCTGCGTTCCCGGCCCGGTCAAAGGTCGCGTTGACGTGTATTTCAGCCACAACGTGCGCGGGATAGCGGCGCAGCTCGAAGTGCGGGTAGCGCCTGACTAGCTCATAGGGTTGCTGTTCAGTCATAGTCTTCTAGACCCTACGCCGGTCCTCCGACTGCGGCCAGACCCTGGCCGGTCCTCGTCGGGGCGGCGTTCGCTGTCGGAGGGCTTTGATAGCTTGGCAGAAGAAATAGCAGCGGGATCATCAGCGGAACCAACCAAGCAGCGGGGGCGCAGTGTTTTTTCTTGAACCGGAGGTACCGGACGCGGCGCCGGACCTGGTCTTCTCCGCGAGCGACCTGGTGGTGGCCGCGGGCTGCGAGTACCAGCTGCTCCGAAAGCTCGATGAGAAGCTGGGCCGCTCCGCCAAGGCGGACTTCGGCACCGATGAGATGCTCCTGCACGCGGCTGCGCTGGGTGACGTCCACGAGCGCAAGGTCCTGGACGGGTTTGTCGCCGAGTTCGGGGCGTGGGATCCGGCCCGCGGCGGCGGCGTGTACGACGTCGTTCCCGCCGCCGCCATGGACCGCGCCACCCTGATGGCCAAGCACCACGAATCCATCGAGGCGCTGCGAGCGGGGGCCGACGTCGTCTTCCAGGCCGCCTTCTTCGATGGCCAGTTCCACGGCCGCTCCGATTTCCTGGTGCGGCGCCCCGACGGCGGCTACGCGGTGTTCGACACCAAACTGGCCCGGCATGCCAAGGTGACCGCGTTGCTGCAGCTTGCCGCGTACGGTGACCAG
Source organism: Arthrobacter sp. UYEF3 (assembly GCF_040546245.1). Taxonomy (NCBI): domain Bacteria; kingdom Bacillati; phylum Actinomycetota; class Actinomycetes; order Micrococcales; family Micrococcaceae; genus Arthrobacter; species Arthrobacter sp. UYEF3. Next base: position 160,305 of record NZ_JBEPNK010000002.1, on the reverse strand, counting down.
CTGTTGAAGGCCGGCATCCGGGTGGATCCTGTGGTTACGCTGGTCCTCGGTGCCACGGTTCAGTTGGCCGACGGCGGATTCGACTACGTCCGGAGCCACCACCAGCTCGCCGAAATCCTGCCGGTGTTCCGGGAGCGGCGCGAGCGTTTCCTGGCCCTGACCGCCGCCCACGTCGCCCGGGCCGACACAGTCCGCTGGGGGGCGGAGGATGTCACCGCCTGCGGCCGTTGCGACTACTGCCAGGAACAAGTCAAAGCCACCGACGATCTGCTCCTGGTGGCCCGGATGAACTCGGCGCAACGCAGGCATCTGCACGAACGCGGCATCCGGACGGTCAAGGGCCTTGCCCAGGCGACCCTGGCCCGGCCCACCCCCGCGTTGCTGCGCCTGCAGGAACAGGCGCGGATCCAAAGCGGCGTTAGCCCCACGGACGGAGAAGTCCGATACGTCAAGGACGGCGAAGAACACACCCTGCGCTACGCCGTCGTGCCGCAGAACACGCTGGCAGAACTGCCGCCGCCCAGTCCCGGCGATATCTTCTTCGATTTCGAGGGCGATCCGCTGTGGCAGGAAAGCGCCACCGGGGTGTGGGGGCTTGAGTACCTGTTCGGCGTGATCGAGGCACCGGTTCGGCCGGGCGAAGCGGGGGCATTCCGGCCGTTCTGGGCGCACAGCCGGGCGGCGGAAAAGCAGGCATTCCTGGACTTCCTGGACTATGTGGAGAAGCGCCGGCAGGACCACCCGGACATGCACGTCTACCACTACGCCCCGTACGAGAAAACTGCGCTGCGCAAGCTCTCGGTGTTGCATGTGGCCGGCGAGGACATCGTGGACGAGTGGCTCCGCGAGGGGCTGCTCGTGGACCTCTACCAGACGGTCCGGAACAGCATCCGCATCTCAGAAAACTCCTACAGCATCAAAAAACTCGAGCCGCTCTACATGGGCACCAACCTGCGTTCCGGCGAGGTGAAGGACGCCGGCGCCTCGGTGGTGGCCTACGCGCACTACTGCGAGGCCCGCGACGCCGGCCGGGCCGACGACGCCGCCGCGATTCTCGCGGACATCTCCGATTACAACGAATACGACTGCCTCTCGACACTGGAACTGCGGGACTGGCTGCTCCGGCGGGCCAAGGAACGCGGCATCGAGCCGCGCGGCGGAGGCTCCGGCCCGGCTGACTCCGACGCAACGGATGACGGCGGTTCCGGGGACGGCGGCTTGGGGGACGACGGCGGGTCCCAGACCGGCGGGTCCGAGACCGGCGGGGCGGCGCTCGGGCCGGCCGAGGCGGCGCTGATGGCGTCTGCCGAACCGGGCAGCGGCTTGTCCGCCGACGACCGGAAGGCGGTCGCGATGCTGGCAGCCGCCGTGAGCTACCACCGCCGCGAGCGCAAATCGTTCTGGTGGGCGCACTTCGACCGGTGTGAGCAGGGGCCGGACACGCACGAGCGCGACCGGAACGTGTTCCTGGTCGAGTCCGCGGAAATCCTTGATGATTGGCAACAAGCGGGCAGGAGACTGCCCGAGCGGCGCGTCAGGCTGACCGGTACCGTGAGCCCCGGCTCGGACCTGCGCGAGGGCAGCAAGTGGTTCCGCATGTACGGACTGCCGCTTCCCGCGGGACTCGAGGGCACCGGCAAGGACGGGACGGGCCGGAGCGGCTGGTTCGGTACGGAGGTCTTGGAACTTGGACATGAGGACGGCAGAGACACCGTCATCATTCGGGACCGCCTGCACCGGAACATCCCACCCCACAATGACCTGCCCATCGCCCTGACCGAGGATCAGCCGCTCGCCACCAAGAGCCTCGAGCAGGCGCTGGAGGTCCTCGCCGCCACGGTCGCTGTGGCCCTGATCTCCGGTATCATCCCGCGCCACCCCGCGCTGGACCTGGCCCGGCGGCTGCCTCCGAGGCTCACCGGAAGTGCGCCGCTGCCGCAGCCGGGCAACGGTCCGGACCGTTTTGTTGACGCCATCACCGCCGCGGTCCTGCGCCTCGACCACTCTTATCTGGCCGTGCAAGGTCCTCCCGGAACCGGCAAGACCCATGTAGGCGCGCACGTCATTTCCCGGCTCGTCGCCCGGGGTTGGAAGGTCGGGGTCGTCGGCCAGTCGCACGCCGTCGTGGAGAATCTGCTGAAGACTGCCGTCGCGAAGGCCGGGGTCAGCCCGGCCCTGGTGGCGAAGAACGTGAAGCACGACTATCCCTTGCCCTGGCAGTCGCGCACCGCCAAGGACGTCGCCGAACTGCTGGCTTCCCCGGGCGGCGCCCTGGTCGGCGGCACCGCCTGGACCATGACCGGCGCCACCGTCCCGCCGGGCTCGCTGGATCTGCTGGTGATCGACGAGGCCGGACAGTTCTCGTTGGCCAACACGCTGGCGGTGGCCCAGGCCAGCAGCCGGCTACTGCTGCTCGGCGACCCGCAGCAACTGCCGCAGGTCAGCCAGGGCAGGCACCCGGAGCCGGTCGACGAATCGGCCCTTGGCTGGATTTCCGCCGGGCACCCTACGCTCCCGCCGGAGCTTGGCTATTTTCTGGCCGACTCATGGCGGATGAACTCCGAACTGTGCCGGGCGGTGTCCGAGTTGTCCTACGAGGGCAGGCTGCGGTCCGCACCCTCCGCTGACCTTCGCCGCCTGGAAGGAGTTCCTGCCGGCATCGAAACGATCATGGTGCGCCATGCTGGCAACACGACGTCATCGCCGGAGGAAGCCGCCGAGGTAGTGCGGCAGGTGAGGCGCCACCTCCGCCTGCTCTGGCACACCCCGGAGGAGACGCGGCCCCTGGACGCTGCGGACATCCTGGTGGTGGCCGCCTACAACGCCCAGGTGAACCTCATACGCGATGCGCTGGACCGGGCGGGCATGTACGAGGTGCGGGTCGGAACCGTGGACAAGTTCCAAGGCCAGGAGGCCGCGGTGGTGATCATCTCGATGGCGTGCTCGGCGGTGGCCGAAGCACCGCGGGGCATGGAGTTCCTGCTTTCCCGCAACCGGATCAACGTTGCGGTATCGCGTGGGCAGTGGCGCGCCGTCGTCGTCCGTTCCCCGGAGCTGACGAACTTCATGCCGGCCCACCCGGAAGGCCTGGAACAGCTGGGCGGCTTCATCGGCCTCTGCCAGCGGTCAGTGCCTGCCGCCCCTTAAGGACATGCCCATTTTTTGAGCCCCCCGACGGGCATGTCCATTTTTCGACGACCCCGCAGTGCATGCCCCGCGCCTGCAAGCCATCTCTAGGGACATGCCCATCCTTAAGGACGAACAGTGGGCAGAATGGCATTCTGTCCACTGTTCGAGGCACGCGCTGGGCATGTCCCGCAGCTGTTAGCCTGGCGTGCGACCCTAGTTCGAGCTCTGGTAGACCGGGTAGTCGGTGTAGCCCTCGGCGCCGTCGCTGTAGAAAGTGGCCGGATCCGGCTCGTTCACGGGCAGCCCCTCGCGCCAGCGGCGGACCAGATCCGGGTTGGCGATGGCGGGGCGCCCAACGACCACGGCGTCGGCGAGGTCATCCGAAACGATCGACGTGGCATCTTCCCGGGTCGTGATGACGCCGAAGCCCGTGTTCAGCATGAAGGTCCCATTGAAACGCGAGCGCAAGTCCTGAACCAGTTCGCTGCCGGGATCCTTGTGAAGAACACTGAGGTACGCCAGTTTCAGCGGGGCCAGGGCGTCCACCAGGTAGCCGTAGGTTTCGCGGACGTCGGCGGCGTCCAACTCCAGGGCGCCCTGGACGTTGTGCTCCGGTGAGATCCGGATGCCGACGCGGTCCGCACCGATGGCGTCCACAACGGCTTGGGTGACCTCTACGACGAAGCGGGCACGGTTTTCCGGTGAGCCGCCGTAGTTGTCGTCGCGCTGGTTGGCGGCCGATGTCAGGAATTCGTGCAAAAGGTAGCCGTTGGCGGAGTGCAGCTCGACGCCGTCGAACCCGGCCTCAATCGCGTTGCGGGCTGCCAGAACTAACTCCTCGCGGATGCCGGGCAGCTCTTCTGCTGTCAGGGCGTGCGGCACCGGGTAGGCCTTCTTGCCGTCATAAGTGCGGGTCTCTCCGTCGATGGCGATGGCACTCGGGGCGACTACCTCGTGGCCGCCATTGGTGGCCTCATGCGTGACGCGACCCGCATGCATGACCTGGGCGAAGATCCTGCCACCTTCGGCGTGCACCGCGGCGGTGACGGCGGCCCAGGCCTTGAGCTGTTCTTCAGTGACCAGACCTGGCTGGCCCGGAAAGCCACGGCCGGCCGGGCTGGGGTAGATCCCTTCGCTTACAATCAGGCCGAGCGAGGCGCGCTGCCGGTAGTACTCGACCACCAGCGGGCCGGGGATGCCTTCCTTGCCGGAGCGTATGCGGGTCAGCGGCGCCATCACAAGGCGGTTGGGCAGTTCCAGTTGGCCGAGATTCATGGGGGAGAACAGCATGCGCAGTTCCTTTCGCAGTGGATTGGGTTCACTGGCGGAAACTCCTCCTTGGGCGCGCCTATTCCGTTCGAGACTCGGCTCACACGAGGTTCAGCGGGAGGCCGGCGCTCCCGGGCAGCCGGAGCCCTGCGGATTCTGCAGGCAATCGTCCGCGTAGTTCCGCGTGATGGACCGCCAAACGCTCACGGTCTGTGCCGGGGAACTGAACTGCCCTTGGCCCGGGATGGGAAGCGGCGGTCCGCCGTTGACGGAATACGTGCCTTGGAAATGGGTGGTCAGGGCCACCGAGAAGTCGCCGGTTTGGCTGTAGGCATGACTGGTGGCTGTCTTTTCGCCCCAACGGTCCTGCGGCAGCGGTCCGCCGGCGATTGTGGTTGGACCAAGGGCGGAGCCATCACCGTAGTTCCAGGTGTACTGAACAGGTTTGGCTACGATCGCAACCCTTTGGCCCAGCATGTCGACGTCGAACGACTGCTCCACGGCCTGTGCATAGAAATTCGTCTCTGCCCCCCTTAGCGTATGCGGGCTTGGCTGGGTGACAGAAGTTCCGGCCAGGACTGGAAGTTGCTCAAACTTGGTTTGGATTTGGGCGGCGATCTTGCCCATGACGTCATCGGGTTGTTCTACGTAGACACATCGGTCGGGTCGAATCGCGGACCAAATTGGCGGTGAAAAGACTTTCAAGGAAGCGAACCATCTGACCGGCCGTCCGTTGCTGGCCTGATCGCATCGGACGGCGCCTCCCAGGCATGCAATGTCAAAGTCATTCATGGCATCGTCGAGGCAAAGATACTCAAACTTGTAGGCGTTCGGGTCTTCTGACACCGCTCCGGGGGCGTCAACCCACACATCGGCACCTGCGTCGTAGCGCCAGACTCCGAGACCGGACTTACTCCAGGAAACGTCTGAATCGCTGGCCGACGCTACGCCGGCACCGGTCATGAGCGTGATCATGGCAACGAGCACACTGCTGAGGATTCGGAATAGGACTGGAATGGATCGCATCCCCTAGCTACCAAGCCTGTCCACATTTTGAACCGTCCAGCTCCCCTTTTCGTAGTTGGCCACCATAAGGTCACCCAGAATCTCTGATTCCTCCACCGTCTGGCCATCGGAACCGTCTGCATTCTTCAACGAGCCTGATCGTTGTTGTGACTGAACGGCCACCTGAAAATTGCCAGCCGCGGTTCGCACGAAGGTCGACTGGACGGCGAGCACTGTGACGGTGCCTCCGACTATCCACTTTCCCTCCGCATTCCACGTCTTGATGCCGGGAAATACCTTTCCGCATAGGGCACAAGTTCCGCTGGAGATGGAGCTGATACGGGAAAGGTCGCCCGTTTCATAGGCGTAGTTCAAAAGTTGATACCAGTACCGTGCGAAGGCCTCCAGCCCCTCCTTCGTCTGCGCCTTCGCTGCCTCGGGAAGCACAGGCACCGGGACGTTTTGTGCCCTCCCGGTGGCGTCGGCCGGCTTGTAACTGGCGGTCGGGGTCGGCGTCGGCGTCGGAGTCGGGGTTGCGGAAGCTGACGTGGCAGGCGACCCGGCAGGCGGCTCTGCACTCGGGGACGCCTGGCCACCGGTGCAGGCCGTTGCCGTCAGAAGTAGGCCGGTGAGCAGAGCGGCAGCGGCGCCGCGCCAGCGGTCGGCGATTGGAGTGCGGAATGTCATGTTCAGCTAATCCCCCGATAGAAAATCAAGACGCCGGAATCCAAACAATGCCTAAGGGTAACTGAGATCACATTCGGTCGGTAGAAGTTATCCACAGCAAGTCCGCCCGGCAGCCACCAGCGCGAGGGCTCCGCCAACCCGTTATGGCCCCGCGAAAGCCGCCCGAAAAACGACCACCCTATGGCCTCTAGCCTTTTTCTACGGCGGATAGAACAATGAGCCCATGATGTTTGAACACGCAGAAGGCAGCCCAATCCTTGACCTGACCGACGACCAAACCTGGAAACTGATCGAAGGAACGAAACACGGCCGGCTCGTCGTCACCGTGGCCGGCGAACCGGACATTTTTCCGGTGAATTACGCGATCAGTAACCGGAAGCTCTACCTCCGCACGGCGCCCGGTAACAAGCTGGCCGAGCTGACCATCAATTCGAAGGTGTTGTTCGAAACCGACGGCATCCTCTCCGATGAGGCCTGGTCGGTTGTGCTCCGCGGCACGGCACGTACCTTGGAGCAGTCGGCGGACATCGCCGCAGCCGAGGCACTGGGGCTCAAACCGTGGGTGCCGACGCTGAAGGACTTCTACGTCGAAATCGAGCCGACGTCGGTCACAGGCCGCCACTTCCAGTTCGGCGAACACCCCGAGCGGGAGATTTAAAAAATATCCTCATCAGATGACCGCTGCCTAAACTTAAACCATGGCGGACAGTCTGACCCCGGAGCGGCGCAGCTGGAACATGTCCCGCATCCGGGGCAAAAACACCCAGCCCGAACTGCTAATCCGCCGGCTGCTGCACGCCAAGGGCTACCGGTACCGGCTGCACGGCACCACGCGCGGCAGTAAGCTGCCCGGAAATCCAGATTTGGTGTTCGCCGGGCGCCACAAAGTCATCTTCGTGAACGGCTGCTTCTGGCACTTCCACGACTGTCGGGCAGGCCAGCATGCGCCCAAATCCAACGCCGAGTTCTGGCAGGCCAAGCGGACCCGCACCCGGAACCGGGTTACGTCCCGTGGAGTGGTGTAGATCTCCGCAGTTGCGCGTTGCTCCGGCGACGTAGTGAGCCATCGTGCGATGGTCAGTGAGTACCGATCAAAGAACTCACAAAGGACACAAACACACGATGGCTCTAGACCAGTCTGCCCTGCTTGACCTCCTTGGCCAACTGAAACTCACCGATGTCTCCGACCGGATCCGCACCGCGACCGAAACCCTTTACCAGCAGCTCATCGACGCGGAGGCGACGGCGTTCATCGGCGCCGCCCCGTTCGAACGCTCCGAGGCACGCACCACCCAACGCAACGGGTCGCGGTCCAGGACGTTGACGACCACCGCCGGGGACCTGAACCTGAAGATCCCTAAGCTGCGGGCCGGGTCGTTTTTCCCGGCCTTGCTGGAGCGGCGCCGGCGCGTCGACCAGGCCCTCTACGCGGTCGTGATGGAGGCCTACCTGCACGGGGTCTCCACCCGCAAGGTCGATGATCTGGTCAAAGCGCTCGGGGCCGACACCGGGATTTCCAAGTCCGAAGTGTCCCGGATCTGCGAGGACCTGGACCACGAAGTCGGCGCGTTCCGGGACCGCGACCTCTCCGTCATGGACTACCCATACGTGTTCCTCGACGCCACCTACTGCAAGGCCCGCGTCGGGCACCGCGTCGTGTCCCAAGCGGTTGTGGTCGCCTTCGGCGTGGCCGCGGACGGGCGGCGGGAAGTCCTGGGCTTCGACGTCGGCGACAGCGAGAACGAGGGATTCTGGACCGCGTTCCTGCGGTCCTTGAAGGCCCGCGGGCTGGACGGCGTGAAGCTGGTGATCTCCGACGCCCACAGCGGCCTGAAGAAAGCCATCGGCACGGTGTTCCAGGGCGCGGCGTGGCAGCGCTGCCGCGTTCATTTCATGCGCAACGTGCTCTCGACCGTGCCGAAGGGATCCCAGGACATGGTTGCCTCGATCATCCGTACCGCTTTCGCCCAGCCCGACGCCGGGCACGTGAACACCCAATTCGACGAAGTCACCCGGATGCTCCTCAAATCCCATCCGAAGGTCGCCGCGATGCTCGGCGACGCCCGGGACGACGTCCTCGCGTTCACCGGATTCCCGGCCAGACACTGGCGCCAGATCTGGTCCACAAATCCCATGGAGCGGGTCAACAAAGAAATCAAAAGACGCACCGACGTCGTCGGGGTCTTCCCCAACCCCGCTGCCCTTCTCCGGCTCGCCGGCGCGGTCCTCGTCGAGCAACACGACGAATGGGAAGCCGGCGACCGCCGCTACCTCTCCGAGGCCTCCATGGCCGAACTCAAGGCCATGAACACCGCCGCCGTCGAACCGGCAGAGGAGGCGATTTTGCTCCCAGAACTCACGGCAGCATAATCAAATGACTGACCCGCATGGTGTCGAGGCAAACTCCACCACTCAGCGGGACGTAACCCGGAACCGCGACGCCGAACAGCTCCACCTGCTCGAAAGGTCCGGTTGGGAAGTGCTCACCGTCTGGGAATGCGAACTCAAGGACCTGTCCGCCATGGAACACCGGCTCGACGCGTTCCTCACCGGCCCGGCCTGACTGCCCGAACCGCAGGGGCCCTCCCCGGGCTCCGCCACCGGCCACTCCCCGGGCCGCGACGCGAAATAATTTCGCGCCCGAGATCAAGAATGAGCGCACGGTCACCGGTAATCTCAGCAGCACCGAGCCCCGGTCGGAATAGCCCTGCAGGTCTGCCCGCTTCAGGCGAGACAGACAGGCCTGCCTAAGCTAAGATCAAAGCTCGGGGACTAGGACTCTATTGGCCAGTACGCTGGGGTACTCATTACTCCGCAGGAGAAGCACCATGCCGCACTTGATGTTGTCCGCCGAGAACCACACCCGGCACGCCTTTCGAAGCCCCGAACCCGCCGAGGATTTGGAGCCGCTGCGCCGGCAGGTTTCCGCCATAATCGACGCCATCCTCCTAGACACGAAACCGGACGAGGCCGCCGTCCGGGAACAGCTCCGCTGGCACGTCGCCAATCATCCCGGACAGCCTGAGAAAGCGCTCCTGAACCACCTGCTGTCCGTCTCCTCGACACCGCAGGACGATTTCGCCTAGTCGACGGCAGGAAAACGTCAGCGGCTGATCGTCGCCTGGCGCACCACCTCGCCCCACGACTGCTGCGCCAGATCCGCCACGGACGCCAGGATCTCCGACGGCGGCAGGGACAGATCCAGCGGGAATTCCACCACGTCGATGTCCGTGTTGAGAATCCGCCGCAGCTTGATCTCGCCCGCGCCCGCGTACACCAGCCACGCCGTGGGCACCCGTAGCGAGGTGCAGTACGCCAGCATGCGGTAATGGTCGGCGGAGAGGGAGGCGCCGACGTCGGATGCTGCTATGTATTTGGCGTCGTACACCATTACCGGCCGGCCGCCCAGCAGATGCACAGCGCCCGGTTGCACCATGATCCGGTCCGAGTCGCGCACCGCCTCGTTCAGCATCGAGTTATACCGCAGCCGCATCTCTCCCGGGTAGGCAGCCATGGCTCCCCGTAACGCGGTCCCGACGAAGTCCTCGAATACCTTGGACATGTCCACCACAAACGACGCCGAATGCTGCTTGCCGTCCCCGGCCTCGGCAGAGGCGTTGCGCAGGATGACCTCCGCGAGCCGCAAGGCCGCGTGGTAGCGGTTGTTCATCCGGGTGGCCCGCCACGGCGGCAGGGGCGCGCCGGACTGCAGCCGCGTCACGGCGTCGAGCTTTCCCTTCAACCGGCGCAAGCGGCTAAGCACGTCCGCCCGCACTCCCGGCACCTGCGACATCCGTTCGAGGGCAGCGCGCAGGATGCGGTTTTCCGGGATGTCCTCGGTGAATTCGTCGTAGGAAACCTCGAGCGGCACCAGCATGCCCGGACGGCGCGAGATCTGGTCCGAGATCCGGATCCTGCCTTTGACGGTACGCAGCGACTCGTCGACGTTCAGGTAGCCCTGCAGAACTCCGCGGCCGAGGGCACGGTCCACGAGCTGCGCCAGCGACTCGGCCAGGGCGCTCCAGAGGTCGGTGTCCTCGACGGCGGCGACGTCGTCGTCCCGGAAACCCTGGTTCTCCGTGTAGCCGAGCAGGAACAACAGCCGGCTCAGGCCCAGCCGTTCCTTGGGCCGCACCTCCAGCTGAATCGAGGGCGTGCGCACCGAACCGACCTTGCCGACCGGTTCGATCCGGAACAAACCCAATCCCAGCGGCGCGGCCTTGGCCAGCCCGCTGCCGTTGATGTAGGCGGCGCTGGCTGGGTCGATCCGTTCCACCACTCCCCCGGACAGCTCGTCCAGGACGATGTGGCGGAAGGATCCGGCGAGGCTAGACGCGCGCAAGCCGGGCCAGTAGTTGCTCCAGGCCGAACCGTTCCTCCAGCTGCGCCCGGTTCAGCTGGCCGTGGTAATGCTCCTCGAGCAGCGGCATCAGCTCGTACTTCCAGATCCGGCGCAGCCCGGTGGGGGTCTGGGCCGCCTTCTTCATGAAGTAGGACGGCCCGATCATGAGGTCCCGGTCCCACTCGTCGATCGCGTTGTTCAGCTCGTCGAGGAGGAGCGCCGGCGTCGTGTCCAGGCCACGGGCCTGCAGGAAGCGCAGCAGCGTGCCCTTCACCGGCTCCGTCTTGGGGTGCAGCTCGATGAAGGAGAACCGGCGGCGGATGGCGGCATCCATCATCGCGATGGAGCGGTCCGCGGTGTTCATGGTGCCGATGATGTACAGGTTGTCCGGCAGCGAAAACGGCTCGGTGGGGCTGTACTGCAGGTAAATCCGGTCGTCGCGGTATTCCAGCAGGAAGTACAGCTCGCCGAAGACCTTCGCCAGGTTGGCCCGGTTCATCTCATCGATGATCAGGAAGTACGGTTTACTCTCGTTGCCGGGCTTCGCGGCCTCCTCGGCCAGCCGGCGCAGCGGGCCGGCGACCAGTTTGAAGGACACCTGGCCCTCGTCCGTTTTGTCCGGCCGGTAGCCCTCGAAGAAGTCCTCGTAGGCGTAGGAGGGGTGGAACTGGACGAGTTTGACGCGCTCGTCGCTGGGGTCACCGGCCAGTTCGGCGGCCAGATGCTTGGCCAGGTAGGTCTTCCCGGTGCCGGGCGGGCCGTAGAGAACCAGTTGCCGGTTGTCCTCCAGCAGTTCGGCGATTTCCTGCAGCGGTTCCAGGTCCATGTGCAGGGACGCGGCGAACTCCTCCGTCAGCGGGCTGAAGCCCTCCGGGACGGGGGCGACGACGGCGGCCGGCTCGGCGCCGTCGCCCTCCTCGGCCTCCGCTTCGGCAGGGAGCAGCGCGTCGAGCGCCTGGATCACCCTGGTGACGTCCACGATGAGGCCGGAGCTGGCGAGCTGCCGTTGCACGTGGCGGGGCAGGTCCGCCATGGTGTGGGCCTCGTCAAACCAGCGGACCTTGCGGCGCAGCCTGCGGTTGTCCTGTTGCTGTTCGGGTTCGCCCAGTACTACGCCCACCCGGACGGTGCCGGAGCTTTGGTACAGCGTCAGGTCGCCCGGTTTCATGACGGTCAGGAAAGCGAAGACGGCCGACTTGGTGTCCTCACGCTCCACATAGCTGAGGTGCTTGTAGTCCTCGTCCACGGCGTGCTGGACCAGTCCGGCTGTCACGCCGGGCTCGAGCAGGCGGAGGTGTTCGACGTCGATCGTCACCGCTTCCTCGGCCTGCCAGGCGGCGAGCACCTCGGCATTGTCCTGGTGGCTGCGCAGCAGCCAGGCGCGGCGGCCGGGATCGCCCACCTTCCGCCACTGGCTGACCAGTTGACGGGAGTACCAGTCGATCCGCTGCCCGGCCTGCTCGTCTAGGTGCAGCCGGATACGGTGGATATCCGCGGACACTTCCTCGTCCGAGTCCCCCTTGGCGCCTCCGACCAGGGAAGCGAAGGCATCCCGGATCTCCTGGCGTTCGACGTCGGCCACGACAGGTTCGAAGTAGCTCGGCCAGACCAGGAACTCGATGCTGCGCCGGATCGCGGGCTGGTCTTCGGGGGTGCCGGCGATGAGCGCATGGAAGGCCAGCGGGTCCTTCACCGCGGCCTGCACGACGCCGGCGGGACGCTGGGCGACATGCTGGACAAAACGGCAGAGCCACTTCAGGTGGTCCCATATGGTCCAGTTGAATTCCGCGGTACGGTCCCGGATGACGCCGTGATCCGTCATGCCGGCGTACAGTTCCCCGGGAAGCTCCAGCGGCGGCTCCAGCCAGGATGCTGCCTCAGCCACGCGAGCCCGCTTAACCTTGAGCGATTTCACCTCATGCGCCAGCGGCAGCGACTGCAGGAACAACAGTTCCACGGCCAGCTGCTTCGCCCCGCGGGTGGCGCCTTCCAGGTTTTCGCGGAGGTTGGTCATCATCGGCGCCTTGGGGTCCGGGACGCCGCGTTCAAGGCGCTCCAGCAACTCCGCTGCCGCCTGAACGGACCAGGTCCGGGTCCGACCGTCCAGCGGCGACGCCTTACCCAGCAACCCCGGACCCAGCACGAACCACGCCGCGTCTTCGATCTCTTTGGAGATGCCGAGGGCACGGTGCATGGCAGGCTTCTTGGCTGGGGTCATACCCTCAATTTACAGGCTAAAGCTGGACGCCCGCATTGCGTGCGTCCCGGGGCTACCGGACGGTAGCTGTCCGCCGCGCTTCCGGCGGGCCTCCACCGGCCGGCTTATTTGATGGCCGCGGGGCGCTTGACGCCGAAGGTGAAATAGCTGCCCGGACCGACGAAGTTGATCAGCGTGGCGGCCCGCCACAACGCCTTGCTGCCGCGGATCTCCTCCGCCGGGCGGCGTGAAATATCGCGCTGGGCAGCGACCAGCAGTGACACCTGGACCAGGGCCGCCGTGATGGTGCCGAACTTCGCGAGCGGAGAGAGTTCCTTCCAGGTCTTCTTCCGGGCCTTCAGCTTGCTTCGCTTGGCCATAATTCGTGCTCCTAGATTCCGTCGTTCAGGCGTCCCACTTCAGGCCTCGCCGTTCAGCATCGCCATTTAGGCGTCCCACTTCAGGCGTCCCGCGGCGTGCATCCCCCGGCCAGATCAGTCTAGGACCGAACCGGCCCGCTCAGGTAGCGACTAGTGGGTCTGGCGGGCGGCCGTGAAGGGCGCCAGCTTGGCCTTCTGCTCCGGGGTCAGCCGCATCACCTGCCCAGTGGCCTCGTCCACGAACACCAAGTGGCTGCTCGCTTTCACGCAGTCCTCGCCGGTGACGGGATCCTGGACGAGGTAGTGGATATCGAAGCTGGCGCCCTTGACCGCGCCGATCCACAGCTGCACCACGGCGGGAACGTTGCGGTATTCCAGCGTCCGGACGTAGCGGATCTTGTGCTCCACGACGAGCGCCAGGGTGCCGGCCGGGACCTCGTTGAACAGCGCCACCTCGGGCTCGATTCCGGGCAGGCCGGCTCCGCGCGGCGGCCCGAAAGCGGCAATGCGGGCCTCCTCAAGGATCCGGACGAGCTGCACGTTATTGATGTGGCCGTACGCATCCATGTCACCCCAGCGCATCGGCACCCGCAGCTCCAAGCGCCGGGGAGCTGCGGACTCCTGGGCCGCCAACCCCGACCCGTCGGCCGCCCCGGCGGCGCTCAGCTGTGCACCGCCGTCGACTCGTCCACGACGGTGGCTTCGGCGTCCTCGCCGGCGAACTGGGACATGTACAGGCGGTAATAGGCACCCTGGAGTTCCAGCAGTTCCGCATGCCGGCCCTGTTCGACGATCCGTCCGGCCTCCATCACGAGGATGGTGTCAGCATCCCGGATGGTGGAGAGCCGGTGGGCAATCACGAAGCTGGTCCGCTCGGTGCGCAGCGCGGCCATGGCCTTCTGGACCAGGGCCTCGGTGCGGGTGTCCACCGAGCTGGTGGCCTCGTCCAGGATCAGCAGCGAGGGGTTCGCCACGAAGGCGCGGGCGATCGTGATTAGCTGCTTCTCACCGGCGCTGACGTTGTTGCCTTCCTCATCGATGACGGTGTCATAACCCTCGGGCAGTGCGCGGACGAAGCGGTCCACGAAGGTGGCCTTCGCCGCCGCCATGATCTGCTCCTCGGTGGCGTCCAGCTTGCCGTAGCGGATGTTCTCGTAAATCGTGCCGCCGAACAGCCAGGCGTCCTGCAGAACCATGCCCACCTTGGACCGCAGTTCCGCGCGGCTGAGCCGGGTGATGTCGACCCCGTCGAGGGTGATGCTGCCGGAATTGAGTTCGTAGAAGCGCATTACGAGGTTCACCAGCGTGGTCTTGCCGGCGCCGGTCGGCCCGACGATTGCCACCGTGTGCCCGGGCTCGGCGTTGAAGGACAGGTCCTCGATCAGCGGCTTGTCCGGGGAGTAACTGAAGCTGACGTGCCGGAACCCGACGTGCCCGTCGGTCTTGGCCGGGAGGTGCTCGGTGGCGGTCTCGGCGTCCTGTTCGTCGGCGTCGAGGAACTCGAACACCCGCTCGGCGGAGGCCACGCCGGACTGCAGCATGTTGGCCATCCCGGCCATCTGCCCCAGCGGCTGGGTGAACTCGCGCGAGTACTGGATGAACGCCGTCGCGTCGCCGAGGCTCATCCCGCCGGAGGCCACCCGCAGGCCGCCCACAACGGCGATCCCCACGTAGCTGAGGTAGGAGACAAACTGCATGACCGGCATGATCATGCCGGAGACGAACTGGGCGCCGAAGCTGGCCTTGTAGAGCTCTTCGTTCCGCTCGTCGAAGCGTGCCAGCATGTCGGCGTCGCGGCCGAAGACACGGACCAGGTCGTGGCCGGAGAAGGATTCCTCGATCTGGCCGTTGAGCTCGCCGGTGTTCTTCCACTGCGCGGCGAAGAGCTTCTGGCTGCGCGCGCCAATCATGCCGGCGGCCACGCCGGAGAGCGGCAGGGCGATCAGGGCGATGAGCGCCAGCTGCCAGGACACGATGAACATCATGATGACGATGCCGATCACGGTCAGGGCGGAGTTCACCAGTTGCGCGAAGGCCTGCTGCAGCGCCTGCTGGATGTTGTCGACGTCGTTGGTGACGCGGGAGAGGATGTCGCCGCGCTGGCGGGTGTCGAAGTAGTTCAGCGGAAGCTTGTTGAGCTTCTTCTCGGTGTCATCACGCAGCCTGCGCACCACCCGCATGACCAGCACGTTCAGGACATAGCCCTGCAGCCACAGGAAGATGTTGGCGAAGAAGTACATCACCAGCACCACGCTGATCAGGAAAGCAAGCTTCTGGAAGTCGATACCCAGGCCGGGGACAACGTCCATCCGGGCCAGCATGTCCGCGAAGTTGTGCTGCCCCTGGGAGCGTAGTCCGGCGATGAACTGGTCCTTGGTAGCGCCGGCGGGCAACTGCTTGCCGACCACTCCCCCGAAGATCACATCCATCGCCTGGCCCAGGATGCGCGGCGCAACCACGTTGAGGACGACGGCGACCGTCACCAGCGCCAGCACGGCGGCGATGCCGGCGCGCTCGGGTTTCAGCAGACCCATCAGCCGTTTGGCCGAGGGCCAGAAGTGCTGGGCCTTCTTCGCCGGCACAGCGCCGAACATGCCGCCGTCCGCCTCGCCCGGGACGAACTCCTCCTCGTGGAAATCGTCCTCGGCTGCCTCGGCCGGGGCCCCGTGGCTGAGCTTTTCGTTGATGCTCACGCGATTGCCTCCGCGGTCAGCTGGGATTCGACAATTTCCAGGTAGGTGGCGGAGCTCGCCAGGAGCTCCTCGTGGGTTCCACGGTCCACGATCCGGCCGTTATCCAGCACCAGGATCTGATCCGCATCCGCAATGGTGGAGACGCGCTGGCCCACGATGATCACCGTGGCGTCCGCGGTCTTGGCCTTCAGAGCCTTCCGGAGCCGGGCGTCGGTGGCGACGTCCAGGGCCGAGAAAGAGTCGTCAAACAGGAAGACCTTGGGTTCAGTTACGAGCGCCCGGGCAATGCACAGCCGCTGGCGCTGGCCGCCTGAGACGTTGGTGCCGCCCTGCGAGATCCGGGCACCGAGTCCGTCCTTCTTCTCCCGGACAAAGTCGGCGGCCTGGGCCACGGTGAGGGCGTCCCAGAGTTCCTCGTCGCCGGCTTCCGGCTTGCCGAAGCGCAGGTTGTGCTCGATGGTCCCGGAGAACAGGTACGGCCGCTGCGGCACCATTGCGACGCGCCCGGTGATCTCGGTGCGGTCAAGCTGGGTGACCGGGACGCCGTCGAGCAGCACCTCGCCGGAGGCGGCGTCGAAGAGCCGCGGCAGCAGCGCCAGCAGCGTGGTTTTGCCCGCACCGGTGGACCCGATGATCGCCACGGTCTGGCCGGGTTCGGCGGTGAAGCTGATACCGCTCAGCACGGGCGCCTCGGCGCCCGGGTAGGCGAAGGAGACGTTCCGGAACTCCACCCGGCCCGCTTTCGCGGCGGGGGCGATTGGGGTGAGCGGCTCGTGGATGGACGGTTCGACGTCGAGCACCTCGCCGATCCGGTCCGCGCAGACCGACGCGCGGGGGATCATCATGGCCATGAACGTGCCCATCATGACCGCCATCAGGATCTGCAGCAGGTACTGCAGGAAGGCCGTCAACGACCCCACCTGCATGTCCCCGGCGTCCACGCGCTGGCCGCCGAACCACAGCACGGCGGCGGTGGACACGTGCAGGATCATGCCGATCGCGGGGAACATCAGCACAAACAGCGCGCCGATCTTCAGCGACACGTCGGTGAGTTCCTTGTTGGCCGCGCCGAAGCGCTGCGCTTCGTGCGGCTCGCGGACGAAGGCCCGGACGACGCGGATGCCGATGATCTGCTCGCGCAGGATGCCGTTGAGCCGATCGATCTTCGTCTGCATGGAGCGGAAAAGCGGCATCAGGCGGACCACAAGGTAGCCGACCACGACCACCAGGACCGGGACGGAGACCCAGACCAGCCAGGACAGGTTGAGGTCCTCGCGGATGGCCATGACGATGCCGCCAATGCACATAATGGGGGTGGCCACCATGAAGTTCAGCCCCATCAGCATCAGCATCTGGACCTGCTGGACATCGTTGGTGCCGCGGGTGATCAGCGTCGGGGCGCCGAAGACGTTGACGTCGCGGGCGGAGAAGCTGCTGACCTTGCGAAACACGCCCCGGCGCAGGTCCCGGCCGAAGGCCATCGCCGCCTTGGAGCCGAAGTAGACGCCGGCCACGGCGGTGACCACCTGAATCAGGGCGACTCCGAGCATCAGCCCGCCGGTGCGCCAGATGTAGTCCGTGTCGCCACGGGAGACTCCCACATCGATGATCTGGGCGTTGAGGCTGGGCAGGTAGAGGGCCGCGATGGTGGAGGCCAACTGGAAGACGACGACGGCCGCAATATACGGCAGGTACGGCTTGGAATAGCGCCGTATGAGGGTGACAAGCATGCCCACAGGTCCTTAGCAAGGGTTCATGAAACGCCGAAAGGGAATTCGCAAAAGTCGAATAAGGAAAGTATCAGCAGCTGGGGCAGACAGCCTTAGCCGTCCTACTCTACGGAATCCTTGGACAGCTGAAAAGCGGCCCCGAGACTCCCCTGGTGGGGAGTCTCGGGGCCGCATCACAGAATTGCTTCGAGCGGTGGCTTATTCGCCGCGGTGCCGGCCGTGGGTGGCGATGTAGTCGGCGGCCGCGCGCTGCAGCTTGCGTTCCTTCGCCAACTGGCGGCGAAGGGTGGTCAGCTGGTCACTGACCCGGGCTTGCTCGGCGGCAATCGCGCGCTGTTCCACAGCCTGCTCGTGGACGGCGCGGAGTGCATCCGCCAGCTGGACCTGCTGCTCGGCGAGCAACCGCTGGGTCTGCAGCAGCAGGGGCACGACGTCGGAGTGGTCGGCGCGAGCCTCGGCCACCAGGGTCCTGGCCCGGAGCCGGGCGCCTTCACGCTCCGCCCTGGCCTCGCCGCCGCCGTTTTGGGGGTCGTCCGTGCCCGGCCGGGCAGCCTCCGGGAAGTGGGATCCGTTGGCCCGCTGCCGGGTGAGGACCTCGAGGAATTCGCGGTCCAAGTCGACGATGCCGGTGGCGGGAGCGCCGGAATCCGAGGTGCGGCCGGAGGCGATGACGGCGTGGGCGGCTGCCCCGGCGTCGACGTCGGCACCGGAACCGGTGACCGCAGCCGAGGCAGCAGCCTCGGGCTGGAGGTCCACGGTGCGGCGCAGCGGCTTTTCCTTGATGAGGAGCACCGCAACCAGGGCCACGATGCCGATGATCGCTGAAATCATGAAGATCTCGGCCGTCGCGTCGCCATAGGCGGCACGCATGATGTCACGGATCTGCGGCGGCAGGTCCTTGAGGTCCAGGCTGCCCCCGCCGGAGCCACCCGTAACCGGAATACCGGCGGCGGCCAGTCCCTGGTTGGCGAGCTCCTTGACCCGGTTGCCCAGGACGGCGCCCAGCACCGAGACGCCGATGGCGCCGCCGACGGAGCGGAAGAACGCTACCGAGGCGCTGGCGGTGCCGATGTCCGTAGCCCGGACGGTGTTCTGCACGGCCAACACGAGGTTCTGCATCAGCAGGCCAAGCCCCAGGCCCAGCACGGCGGTGTAGAGGCCGGTCAGCCAGAGCTCGGTGGTGTGGTCGATGGTGCCGGCGAGGCCCAGGCCGCCGACCAGCAGGACGGAGCCGGCAACCAGGTAGCGCTTCCACTTGCCGGTGCGGCTGATCAGCTGGCCGGAGAGCACCGAGCCGATCAGGTTGCCGGCAATCATGGGCAGCGTCAGCAGGCCGGCTTCGGTGGGGCTGGCGCCGCGGGCCACCTGGAAGTACTGGCCAAGGAACGCGGAGGAGCCGAACATGCCGACGCCGACGGCCACCGAGGCCAGGATGGAGAGCGCGGTGGTGCGCTCCGAGATGATCTTGAGCGGAATGATGGGCTGGGACACGCGGGATTCCACGACCACCAGCATGGCGAGGAGGACAATGCCGCCGCCGACCATCGCGACCGTCTGCCAGGACCACCAGCCGTAGTAGTCCGGGTTGCCGGCGAAGGAAACCCAGATCAGCAGGAGGCTGACGCCGGACGTCAGGAGGATGGAGCCCAGCCAGTCGATCTTGGCCGGACGCTTCACGTGCGGCAGCTTCAGGGTGATCTGCAGCAGGATGAGGGCGATGACGGCCAGCGGCACGCAGACGAAGAAGGTCCAGCGCCAGCCGAGCGGGCTGTCGACAATGAAGCCGCCCAGGAGCGGGCCGCCGGCGGTGCCGACGGCCATCACGGCACCCATGTAGCCGGAGTACTTGCCGCGGTCACGCGGCGGGATCATCGAGCCCATGATGGCCTGGGCCAATGCCGTAAGGCCGCCCATCGCGACACCCTGGATGACGCGGGCCGTGAGCAGGAACGGGATTGTCTGCGAGAACCCGGCCATCACGGAGCCAGCAACGAAGATCACGATGCTCAACTGCACCAGTAGCTTCTTGTCGAACAGGTCCGCCAGCTTGCCCCAGATCGGGGTGGTGGCGGCGTTGGCCAGCAGCGCGGCCGTGATGACCCAGGCGAAGTCCGTCTGGGTGCCCTTGAGCTCCGACATGATGGTCGGCAGCGCGTTGGCCACGATGGTGCTGCTGATGATGGCGGTGAAGAACGCGGCCAGCAGGCCGGTCAGCGCCTCCATGATCTGGCGGTGACTCATGACCACCTGGGGTGCTGGATGCGAGTGCGGGGTGGGTGCCGGGGACGGCCCGGCGGCGGCAGCGTGGCTGGCCATGGATTTACTCCTCAACGAAGGTGGACGTGTTAGTGGATCCGGCCGTCTTTGCCCGGGCTGAACTCCATAGGGATTCAGCTAGTTTCTTCAGGTTACGGGCGGTCGCCTCGACGTCGTCCTCGCTCCAGTCCTGCAGGAACCCCTGCAGGGTGGTGGCGCGCTGCGCCTCGATCGAGCGGAGTTTCTCCGCCCCGGACGGGGAGAGCACAATCAGCTGGGCCCGGCCGTCCTCAGGATCGGGACGACGCACTACGTAGCCCTGTCCTGCCAGCTCCGCAAGGTGCCGGCTCAGCACGGGTGCACTGACGCCGAGCCGTTCGGCAAGCTGCGTGGCCCGGGTTTCACCCTCCCCCACAAAGCGCAGCACGCCCTGGAGCGCCACCCCGGTATCGTCGCCGCGGAGGTTGGCCGCGGAAACGCACCGGACGGCGCGCTGAAGATCGAAGATTTGATTGACCAGCTGGGCTGCAGCGGTCGATGCGACTGTCATGCGTGGAAGCCCCTTTATTGTTTGCCCTAAGCAACAATACCTCAAATTGATTACTTTGGGAAACTAAGAAGGTTCCCAGGGGCCTTCAGACGTCAGGCCCCGCATCCGGTGGATGCGGGGCCTGGCGGGTGCGTGCTGGCGGGGCGCTTAGCCGTCCAGGTGCGTCGGGGCAAACATCTTCAGCAGGGTTTCGACGACGACGACGTTGGGGCCGTCCGCGGCGAAGGATGCTTTGAGTGCGTCCCCCACGTCCCCGGGGGCCACCCGGACAGCCGGGACGCCGAAGGCCTCGGCCAGTTTCACGAAGTCGGGGCGCGCCAGCTCGGTGGCCGTGGCCTGGCCGAAGGCCCCCACCATGTACTCGCGCAGGATCCCGTAGCCGCCGTCGTCGACGATCAGCCATGTGACCGGGACGTTGTGCTGCTTCGCGGTGGCCAGCTCGGAGATGGAGTACATCGCTGAACCGTCACCGGACACCGCGAGCACCCGCGCCGAAGCGCCGGACTTGCCCGTGGTTTCCAGGCCGACGGCGCCGCCGATCGCCGCGGGGAAGCCGAAGCCCAGCCCGCCGGCGCCCTGCGCCGAGTGGAACTGGCCCTCACGGGCGTCCCAGCAGCTCCATGCCCAGTAGGAGGAGATCGTCATGTCCCAGAACGTCTGCATCTGGGCGGGAACAGCCTCGCGGATGTCGGCCATGAACTTTAGCTCCTTGCCGAGGTCCTGGGCTTCCAGCCGGGCCCTGATCTTGGCCAGGGTGTCCTTGACCAGGTCCGCAGGTGAGCTGCCGTGCCAGTCCGAGCGCTCCGCGTGCGGAGCCGTCAGGGCGTCGTCGAGGGCAGCGAGCGCCTGGCCGGCGTCGGCCCGGATGCCGAGGCCGGGACGGTTGGACTCGAGAACGCGCGGTTCGGCGTCGATCTGGATGATCCGGCCGCGGGGTGCGAAGGTGAAGTAGTTCGAGGTGACCTCGCCCAGCGACGAGCCGATGACGACCAGCACGTCGGCGTCCTCGAGCAGCTCGGTCGTGTACTGGTCCTCGATCCAGGACTGCAGCGACAGCTCGTGGTCCCAGGGGAACGCACCGTTGCCGCCGGGGGTGCAGATCACCGGTGCGCGCAGCTTTTCCGCGATGGAGAGCAGGGACTTTTCCGCCCGGCCGCGACGGGTGCCGCCGCCGGCGATGATGGCGGGGCGCTTCGCCTCCGAGAGCCACTTCACGGCTTCACGGACCAGCTCCACCCGCGGCGGGTTGTCCGCGGCTTCGGCGAGCGCGTCCTCCACCGGTGGCACCATGATGGGATCCAGCAGGACGTTTTGCGGGATTTCGAGCCACACCGGGCCCTGCGGCGAGGAAATCGCCTCGGTCCAGGCGTCCTGGATGGCCGAGGGGATGCCGGAGGCGTGCTGGATCAGGCGCTGGCTCTTGGTCACGTTGGCGGCCGAGGCCTTCTGGTCGTCGAGTTGATGCAGCATGCCCTTGCGGCGCGCGCCGAGGCCTTCGAGCGGGATCTGGCTTGCCACCACCACCATCGGAACCCCGGTGGCATAGGCCTCCTGCAGCCCGGCCAGGGAGGTCAGGGCGCCAGGACCGGTGGACAGGAAGAGGACGCCGACTTCGCCGGTGGCACGCGAGTACCCGTCGGCGGCGAAGGCCGAGTTGTTCTCCACCCGGGAAGAGACGAAGTGCAGCTTCCCGCGGCCCATCGCGTCGAACAGTCCCAGCGCGTGCTGGCCGGGGATGCCAAAGACGGTTTTGGCACCGAGCGCTTCGAGGGTTTCAACGACGAGGTCCCCGCCGTTGCGCACGCCGGTCACTTGGTGGCCGCCGCGGAGAAGCCGGCCGGACGGCGGGATTCCTGGCCCAGCGACTGCGCGGCGTAGCCGTTTGCCGCGCCGACCCGGTCGCCTTCGACGGCCCGGTCCGCCATCAGGGTGAGAAGTTCATAGGCGACATGGCTCGCCGCCACACCGGTGATGTCCGCGTGGTCGTACGCGGGGGCGACCTCGACGACGTCGGCCCCCACCAGATTCATGCCGCGGAAGCCGCGGATAATTTCGAGCAGCTCGCGGCTGGTGATGCCGCCGGCCTCCGGGGTTCCGGTGCCCGGCGCGTGCGCGGGATCCAGCACGTCGATGTCTACCGAGATGTAGAGCGGGCGGTTGCCGATCCGGTCGCGGACTTTGGCGACCGTCTCGAGCACGCCCTGGTAGTACACGTCGGCGGAAGTGACGATGCCGAAGCCGAAGCGGTGGTCGTCATCGAGGTCCTTCTTGCCGTAGAGCGGACCACGGGTGCCGATGTGGCTGATCGCCTCGGTATCCAGGATGCCTTCCTCGACGGCGCGGCGGAACGGTGTGCCGTGGGTGTATTCGGCGCCGAAGTAGGTGTCCCAGGTGTCCAGATGGGCGTCGAAGTGAAGCATCGCGACGGGCTGGCCCGCGCGTTCGGCCGCGGCGCGCAGCAGGGGCAGCGCGATGGTGTGGTCGCCGCCCAGGGTCAACAGCTTGCTGCCGGACGCGGTCAGGTCCAGCGCGTTCTGCTGGATGGTCTCGATGGCCTCGTGGATGTTGAACGGGTTGACGGCCATGTCCCCGGCGTCGGCGACCTGGATGTTCTCGAAGGGGCTGACGTCCCAGGCCGGGTTGTACGGGCGCAGCAGCCGGCTGGCCTCCCGGACGTGGTTGGACCCGAAGCGCGCTCCCGGCCGGTACGACACGCCCGAGTCGAAGGGGACGCCGACCACCGTGACGTCAGCCCTTGCGACCTGGTCCAGCCGCGGCAGGCGCGCGTAGGTGGCGGCTCCCGCATAGCGCGGAATACGGGAGGAATCGATGGGTCCAAGGTGGCCGTTGGCTTCGATGCGCAGCTCTTCCACGAGAGGCGTCTCCTTCGGGGGTCGTCAGGCGGGTGTGACTGCCATCATACACTCGAAGTTTTGTATTGC
The DNA here is from genome assembly GCF_040546245.1 of Arthrobacter sp. UYEF3. Lineage (NCBI taxonomy): Bacteria > Bacillati > Actinomycetota > Actinomycetes > Micrococcales > Micrococcaceae > Arthrobacter > Arthrobacter sp. UYEF3. The sequence goes on along the minus strand of NZ_JBEPNK010000002.1, from coordinate 137,125 downwards.
GCATCAAATGTTTACCTTTTCGTCGGTGGCGGACGCCGCCCTTGGGCGCCCGCCCCGAACCTCAGCTCAAGGCCCGGCCTGCTACCGGTTCGTTGGCTACCGGGCTTTCCATCCTGGTTACGTCGGCCTCCCCCGAGGCAAACGCGGCGTGCGGATCCCCCGGGTGGAAGCTGCCGCCCACCATCAAAAGCTCGTAGGCGGTTTCCGCATGCTCGGTCACGTCGATGCCGGAGTGCTCGTCGGCCTCGGACACCCTCATGCCCATGGTCTTGTGGATCCCGAAGCCGATCAAGGTAGTCATCAGGGCGCTCCAGACGGTGACGATCAGCGCGGTCAGCAGCTGCGGCCAGAACTGGGACAAGCCGCCGCCGTGGAACAGGCCGCCTTCGGTCCTGGCGGAAGGAAGCGCGAAGAATCCCAGGGACAGCGTCCCCCACAGTCCGCCCACGAAGTGCACGGCGACGACGTCGAGGGAGTCATCCAGTCCGATCTTGAACTTCAGCCCGACCGCCAAGGCGCAGACCACTCCCGCCACGACACCGATCAGAATGGCGCCGACGGGGTCCACGAACCCGCATGCCGGAGTGACCGCCACCAGTCCCGCCACGGCACCCGAGGCCGCGCCCAGGGAGGTGGCGTGCCCGTCCCGGAGCCGCTCGACGAACAGCCAGCCGAGCAGCGCGGCGCTCGTTGCCAGCAGCGTGTTGGTCCAGGCCAGGCCGGCCGTGGCGTCCGCCGCGAGCTCCGACCCTGCGTTGAATCCGAACCAGCCGAACCACAGCAGCCCCGCCCCGAGCATCACGAACGGCATGTTGTGCGGGCGGATGTTCGGATCTTTCATGAAGCCGAGCCGTTTGCCCAGGAGCACCGCGAGCATCAGGCCTGCCATGCCGGCGTTCATGTGCACGACGGTTCCGCCGGCGAAGTCGAGGGCGGAGATTTTGCTGCCGATGATCCCGGTGGGGCCGAAAATTCCGCCGCCCCAGACCCAGTGGGCGATCGGCGCGTAGACGAGCGTCACCCACAAGGCGGCAAAGAGCAGCCACGGCCCGAACCGGACGCGCTCGGCGACGGCGCCGCTGATGAGTGCGACGGTGATGATGGCAAACGTCGCCTGGAAGCCGATGAACACCATGTCCGGCAGCCCGGCAGCCTTGCTGCCGATGCTGCTGGTCAGCCCGCTCAAGCCGAAGTTGGCGAACGGGTCACCGATGAGGCCGCTGAGCGAGTCGGGGCCGAACGCCAGGCCGTAGCCCCACAAGGCCCAGACCACGGCAACGACCCCCATGGCGCCGAAGCTCATCATCATGATGTTCAGGACCGATTTCATCCGCACCAGTCCGCCGTAGAAAAAGGCGAGACCGGGGGTCATCAAAAGGACGAGGGCGGATGCTGCCAGCATCCACGCCGTCGCACCAGGATCGAGCGCCTGGGGATCTACATCCATTGATAGTGCAAGCACAGAGAAGTTCATTGCCGGAGCCTTCCTCGAATGCCGGCGCTCCAAAGGCGCCGGAACGGCGAGACCTTGTGGACGGCGTATGCCTGCAGCGAGTTACACGCCTCCCGCAGACGACGCTACCGAGGGGATGTTTCAGCAAGGCATTTCCATTTTTTCGCCGAGGTTACGCGGGAGGCGCGAACGTAAATTCGTTGTTTCCACCATGTAAACGGCATGTGACCGAGGGCTCTTCGAAGCCGGGAGCTACCGGCTTGCGGCGGGGACCAGCACCCAGAGCACCTCAACAGGGCTGTCGGTAGGGTTGATCCAGGTGTGCGGCTCACGGCCGGGAAACGTCACCGTATCGCCGGCTTCCAACTCAAATTCCTCATTGGTGAGGATCAGCCGGATGCTGCCGTTGATCACGTGCAGGACGTCGACGTCGCAGTCGACGGCGTACAGCTCGGATTCGCCGCGGCCGCGGGGTTCGATCACGGCCTGGATGATCTGGACGCGGCGCTCGGAACGCGCCGTCAGCAGCCGCTCGACGATCCCTTCTCCGCCGAGCGAAATCCGCGGACCCTCACCGTTCTTGGTGTGGTGAGTTTCCGGCGCGGCAAACAGCTCGCCGATTGAGATGGAGAGGACCTGGCACAGCGTCACCAGCGAGCTCACGGAGGGCGAGGTGAGATCCCGCTCAACCCGGCTCAGGAAACCCTTGGTCAGGCCGGTGGCGTCCGCGACCTGTTCGATGGTGAGCCGCTGCGACTGCCGGGCGGCACGGATCCGGGACCCGATGGCAACCGGAACGTTGCTCGGTTCAACGGGAAGAGCCTTCATAAGGGAACCTTTCACGGCCGGCCGTGCGGCCCCAGCATTGGAGCCAATCCTAACCGGAGACAGGCAGCCGGGCGCTTGAAGGGAAACGAGTCGTCTTAACCGCACGACGGCGGCGCCTCTCATTCGGGGGGGGGGGGCGCCGCCGTCGTGGTGTCCGGCCACCTGCACGGGCGCCACCTATTCTCCTTCTTCCGGTTCGCGGAACTCATCCGCGTCGCGGGGCACGATCGATTGCTCGTCGCCGAGCAAATCCTCCGCCTCAAGCGGAACGAGCCGGCCGGCCTCTTCCAGCACCTCCTGGTCCACGCTTTCGGCGTCCCCGACCGGGGCATCGTCAGCGAAGTCATAGGCGGGATCCGACTCTACGGAGTCCCTGCCCGGCTGGCCGGCCTGTGATTCGGTGTTGTCCATGGTGCAACCTCCGTGCGCTCGGGTTGCGGCAGTTCCTTGCCAGCCTCCCGGACCCAATGCCCGCGCCTGGAAACGGCCGGGCGGGCCTGCCGGAGAACCCGCCCTGGCCTTCATTCGAACACCGCGCGCGGGAGGCGGTCAAGGGCCGTCCCGGCCGGCCGACGGCGGCCTTCCCCGCCGCGCCTTTAAGGGCCGCCTAAACTTTCCAGTGAGGATTGCCAGCCGGAAACCCGCGGAATTGCGGGGTACGCTGGAGTCGCAATGGGGCCGAACCATGCCCGCTCAAGCCCAGGAGATTTCGTGTCGCAGCACGCCCCGTTCGACCCCACCAATCCTCACCAGGCACCCGGTGCGAGCCACGCCGCAGGGTCGCCCGCGAGCGCCGCAGACATTAATCGGTGGCGGCAATACCTCGCCGACGAACGGGCCGAGGCCCGCGTCTACCGCGACCTTGCGCAGAACCGCGACGGTGAGGAACGGGACATCCTGCTGGCACTGGCCGAAGCCGAGGGACGCCACGAGGCACACTGGCTTCAGCTGCTCGGTGAACGAGCCGGCCGGCCGCGGCCCGCCTCGCTCCGCAGCCAGCTCCTCGGCTTCCTGGCCCGGCATTTCGGCTCCGTTTTTGTCCTGGCCCTGGCACAGCGCGCGGAGAGCCGCTCGCCGTACGCCAGCGACCCCTCCGCCACCCCGGCGATGGTCGCCGACGAGCAGATCCACGAGGAAGTGGTCCGCGGGCTCGCGACCCGGGGCCGCAACCGGCTGGCCGGGAGTTTCCGCGCCGCAGTCTTCGGCGCAAACGACGGCCTGGTCAGCAATCTCTCCCTTGTCATGGGCATGGCTGCCTCCGGCGTCGGCAGCTCAGTGGTCCTTTTCAGCGGCGTGGCAGGCCTGTTGGCCGGCGCGCTGTCGATGGGGGCCGGCGAGTTCATTTCCGTAAGGTCGCAGCGGGAGTTGCTGGCCGCTACCCGCCCCACCCAGATCACGCTCGCGGCCGCGCCGTTGCTGGACATCGAGCACAATGAACTCTTGCTCGTCTACTTGGCCCGCGGCATGTCGCGCGAGGCGGCCGAACACCGTGTCGCGGAACGGATGGGGCTGCTGGACTGCGACTGCGACCCGAGCCTGTCCCTGCGTCCGGAGCTTCCCGAGACCAAGGACCAGCACGAGGCCGTCGGCACAGCGTGGAGCGCCGCTGCGTCGAGCTTCTGCTTCTTCGCCTCCGGTGCGATCGTGCCGATCGTTCCCTTCCTGTTCGGGGTGACCGGGATCGCCGCGCTGGTGGTTTCCGCCGCGCTGGTGGGGATCGCGCTGCTGCTGACCGGCGGCGTCGTGGGCCTGCTCTCCGGCACCTCCCCCGCCAGCCGCGGGCTCCGCCAATTGGCCATCGGGATGGGTGCGGCCGCTGTCACGTACGTGCTCGGCCTGGCATTCGGCGCGGTGGTCGCCTAGTGCACGATCCCGGCCTCAGGGACCGCAACGGGCGCCGCAACCGTGGCCGCGGCTCCTTCCGGGTCCTCCGGAACTCTGCGGCCATAGTCCTGATTGCCGGGGCCGCGTTCCTGACTGCCGGGCTGGTTTACGGCGATCCCCGTTTTGTCGGACTGTTCGAGTTCGACGGCGGACCCGACGCCAGGCCGCCCGTCGGGGCGGCGGACCAGCCGACGGGCAGTCCGGCGGACCGACAGGCCGGCGCCTCCGCCGAACCGGCACATTTGGCCGTTCCGACCCCGGGGTTCGAAGAGCAGGACCGGCCTATCGGCCGGCCGCGGAAGCCTACGTCCGCGAGCAGCTCCTACAAGTTCCTGGCAACCAACGCCGACGGCGGCCCCGTGGGCTATTCGCCGTGCCGGCCCCTGCACTACGTGGTCAATTCCGCGCTGGCGCCCCGGGGCGGCGGGCAACTGGTCGAAGACGCGATCAAGACCGTGTCCGAGGCGACCGGGATCAAGTTCATCAACGACGGCCCCACCACTGAGCTCCCGTCACAGTCCCGCGCACCGTACCAGAAGGAAGCCTACGGCGATCGCTGGGCTCCCCTGCTCATCGCCTGGGTGACGCCGGAACAGGCCCCGCAGCTCAAGGGCCCCGTGATCGGGACCGGCGGCAGCACCCACTTCAGCTTCGGCGACGGACCCAAGAGTTTCGTCACCGGGAGCCTGGAACTCGACGCGCCGCAGATCGCCGGGAGCCTGGACCGCGGGGACAGCTCCGCCTACGCGACGGCCGTGATCCTGCACGAGCTGGGTCACGTGATGGGCCTGGAACACGTCGACGACCCGACGCAGCTGATGTATCCGGAGATCGGAGCGCCGGACGGGCTGGCCGCCGGCGACCTGAACGGTCTGTACGAACTGGGCACTGCCCCGTGCCGCACGGACCTCTAAAACCCCTAGAACCCTAACGATCTAGAACCCCTAGCGATCCAGGACAGTGAGGGCTTCCTCGACGCTGTCCACCAGGAAGATCCGCTCCTCCATCCGCCGGCCGGCCGCAAGGCTCTGCAGCAGCGGCCAGGCCGGGAACCTGCGCAGCCAGTGTTCCTTGCCCACCAGCACCATGGGCGTGATGGTCTCCGGGGCTCCGTAGTAGTTTTCGCAGGCGTCCTGGAAAATCTCCTGCACCGTGCCGCCGGAGCCCGGCAGGAATATTATCCCGCCGTCGCACAGCTCGACCAGGATCGCCTCGCGGATGGCGTTGGCGAAGTACTTGGCGATGTGCGTGGCGAAGTAATTGGGCGGCTCGTGGCCGTAGAACCAGGTGGGAATGCCCAGCGACGGAGTGCCGTCCGGATGGCGTTCGACGACGGCCGCCGCGGCCCGCGCCCACGCCGACACTGAAGGCCGAAAACCGGGTACGGCGGCGAGGTCACTCAGGGCCCGCTGGAAGTCAACCTCATCCGTCACACTGAGGTAGGCGCCCACATTGGCGGCCTCCATGGTTCCGGGGCCGCCGCCGGTGGCGACCGTCCGGCCATTCCGCGCCAACAGCCGGCCCAGCAGGGCCGCCTCGGTGTAGGCCTCCGTGCCGCGGCTCGCGGCGTGCCCGCCCATCACGCCCACCATGGTGCGGCCACGGCATAGCTCGGAGCGGGTCAGTTCTTCGAGCGCGTCACCGATCGAGTGGTCGTGCAGGGCTGCCGCGAGCGTGGCGTCCAGCCGGCGCCGCTGGCCGGGGCGGATGCTCCACTGGTAGATCTTGGCATCCAGGGTGTCCTCGTACCGGGTGTTGGCAATGCCGGCGTAGAGCTCCTGCGGCGTGTAGAGCCGGCCGCGGTAGGGGTTGAACGGGACGGCACCCATTTTGGGAAAGATGAGTGCGCCGCGGCCGCGCAGCGAATCCTCCACGCCGTCGTCAAAGCTGCAGCCGAGGAAAATCGCACCCGTTACATCAAAGGACTCCAGCGGCCGGCGGCGGCCACGGAGATCCAGCGACTGGAGGTGCCAGCCGTGCATGGACCGCGCCCCGCCGGCGACCAGCCGGTCGAAGCTGTCGAGGCTCTCGACTTCCAGGGTGCGCGGACTCGAGCGCAGGCTGCGGGCAGCGCTCATTCGACGCGACGGCCCGTGCTCCCGAGGTAGGAGTCGAGCTTGGCCAAAGTCTGCTCCAGATTGGCAGGATGCCGGCGCAGGTAGCCGGCCAGGCGCAGGAAGACCTTGCCGCGGACCTGCCGCGCGTCCCACTGCTCGGTGACCAGGGTGCCCGGCCGGCCGCCGGCGTCAGTGGAGGGCTCCAGCAGGTAACGCCACACATGGCCGTAGAAATGGCGCCAGGCGATCCGGCGGCCTTCCTCGAACTCGCAGACACTGTTGAGGATCTTGTAGTCCACGCCGATCTTCATCTCCATGCCGAACCTGGCGCCCGGACCGAGCCGTTCGGGGCCGCGTGGCTGCGCGGCCTTGACCGTGTCGGAGCCGTCGATCACGTTGTGCAGGGCCGGCGTGGCGAGCACCTCGAAGATGGTTTCCGGGGTGGCCGGGATGAAGCGGCTGCGGGACACGAGATACCTGTTGTTCATCCGGCAATCCTAGCCCTGCGTCCTGAAGCCGGAGCCGTCATGCAGAATGAGTCATGCAGACTCTCTCACGGCCCTCCGGCGGCCGCCCCCGCATCGGCATCCCGGTCCGGCTCAGCAGTTCCGCGGGCGCCGATCCGCGGGTGGGCAAGGCCAATGCGCTCTTCGGTTACATCGTCGACCTGCTGCGCGAGGGTGGTGCCGACCCTGTGCTGCTCACGGCCGCCGAGCAGCTGGAGCTGCTCGACGGCGTCGTGTTGCCCGGCGGCGGCGCCCTGTTCCAGGACATGGTTCCCGGCGCCGTGGCGCACCGCGTGCCCGCGTCCGTCCAGGATGGCGGGCCCTGGGCGTGGCACGAGGTGGGCATCGCGGCGGGGTCGAAGGTGGCAGGGCTGTACGGGGCCGCGGTGTCCGGCGCTGCCGCCGCGGTGACGGTCAAAATCGCGTCCGGCCATCACCAGGCCGTGGCCCGAGTTGCCGACGGACTCATCGTGACCGCGACGGCGCACGACGGTACCGTGGAGGCGTTGGAAGACCCGGTTCGCTGGGTGGCCTCGGTGCAGTGGCACCCGGAGGCCCGCGAACTCCCCGCCGAGGCGCGTCTGGCCCCGTTCCGAGCCTTCGTGGAGGTCTGCCGGCACCGTCCAGCCACCCGCCAGAGCCGCTGCAGCTCAAAACTGTACGGAGAGATTTTGAAAGCGTAGGCTAGTAGTTGCAGACGCTTTGTTTCTTTTTTGCACACGCAGCTATGCCGTGCAAACAATTACTTTGTGGGCCGACCGCCTGCTGCTATCCGGGGAACGGCGGCCCGAGCTGGAAGGAACTCTACAGATGGGCATCAAGGACGACGCCGTCGAAGTCCGGGCTCAAGGCTGGCGGACCCTGGCGGCGCTGCACGGGCTGATCGAAGCGGACCTGGAGCGCTCACTGCAGGCCGAAGCACAGCTCTCGGTGGTGGAGTACACGGTGCTGGACGCACTGAGCCGGCAGGACGGCTGGCACATGCGGATGCAGCAGCTGGCCCGCGCCACCGCCCTGAGCCCCAGCGCCACCACGCGCCTGGTCAACCGGCTCGAGCAGCGTTGCCTGCTGACCCGCATCCTGTGTGCCGACGACCGCCGCGGCATCTACACCGAGCTCACGCCGGGCGGGATCGCCCTGCTGGTACACGCCCGGCCGGTCCACGACCAGGCACTGGAGCGCGCACTGGCCCAGGCGCAGGACGTTCCGGAGCTCGCACCCTTGGTGGACGCGCTCCCCCGGCTGCACGCGGGCGTCTGAGCGGCGGCCCCAGCCACTCACAGGGGGGGGCACCGGGCGGGCATCGGGCCGCGCACGCTGACCCTTGCCAGCTGCCCGTTGTCGGGCGTACGGTTAAACAACCACCAAGTTGATCAACCACTTTGTTGACAAAGGGACCGGCCGGACTTTGGAGCCTGACGCTGTGGCCAACGACGACGACGAACTCGACACCGCATTCCTGGCGCTGGCCGATCCCGTCCGCCGCCGCATCATCGCCCGGCTCAGCCGGGGCCCTGCCACGGTCAACGAATTGGCTGAACCCTTCGCGATCACCAAGCAGGCGGTTTCGAAGCACATCCAGGTCCTCGAGCAGGCGGGGCTCGTCACGCGCACGCGCGACGCCCAGCGCCGGCCCGTCCACCTGAACCCCGCACGGCTGGAGGCGCTCACCGCCTGGATCGACCAGTTCAGGCTGGTCCGCGAGGGGCAGTTCCGTAGCCTCGACGCCGTGCTCACATCCCAGGCCGCTGTTCGCGGCACCCAGGCAAAGGACTCATCATGAGCAACGCCCTAAAAATCTCTGCCCCGGAAGGCTTGCCCTTCATCGACTTTGAGCGTGAGTTCGACTTTCCCGTGGCCGACGTCTTTCGCGCCCACCAGGAACCCGACCTCGTCGCCCAGTGGCTGGGCCCTCGGCGGGTCACCATGGACGTCGACCACTACGACTTCCGCACCGGCGGAAGCTACCGCTACACGCACACCGGGCCGGACGGCGTCGCCCACCAGTTCAACGGAGTCTTCCACGCGGTGCGGGAAAACGACTTCGCGGTCCAGACCTTCGAGTACGGTGGCTACCCGGATGTGGTGAGCATCGAGTTCCTCACCTTCCATGACCTCGGCGGCGGCCGCACCCGGCTGACGGCGCATGCCGTCTATCCCAGCATGGCGGCCCGTGACGGCATGGCACAGTCCGGGATGGAAGGCGGCGCTACCGAAGGGTACGAACGACTCGAGGAACTGCTGGCCGGGACGAAGGTTTAGGGAACAATGCTTACGACGGCGGCAGGCCACCTCCCCCATGGGTGGTGGCCTGCCGCCGTCGTTTAGTGCAGCTGTGGAGCTTAGAGTGCGGCGTAGACTTCGCGCAGCAGCGTGGCGGTCTCGGACGGCGTCTTGCCGACCTTGACACCGGCAGCCTCGAGGGCTTCCTTCTTGGCCTGCGCGGTGCCGGCGGAACCGGAAACAATGGCTCCGGCGTGGCCCATGGTCTTGCCTTCCGGGGCGGTGAAGCCGGCGACGTAGCCGACCACCGGCTTGGTGACGTGGGCCTTGATGTAGTCGGCGGCACGCTCCTCGGCATCGCCGCCGATTTCGCCGATCATTACGATCGCCTTCGTCTCCGGGTCGGCCTCGAACGCTTCGAGCGCATCGATGTGGGTGGTGCCGATGACCGGGTCGCCGCCGATGCCGATGGCGGTGGAGAAGCCCAGGTCACGCAGTTCGTACATCATCTGGTAGGTCAGGGTGCCCGACTTGGAAACCAGGCCGATGGGGCCCTTGCCCGTGATGTTTGCCGGGGTGATGCCGACCAGGGCCTCGCCCGGGGTGATGATGCCGGGGCAGTTCGGTCCGATGATGCGGGTGACCTGCTTGCCGGCGGCGTCGACCTTGGACTGGGCCAGCGCCCAGAACTCGGCGGAGTCCTGGACCGGCACGCCCTCAGTGATAACGACGACCAGGCCGATGCCGGCCTCGATGGCTTCGACGACGGCGTCTTTGGTGAAGGCCGGCGGCACGAAAACGATGGAGACGTCGGCGCCGGTCTCGGCCATGGCTTCCTTGACGGTGCCAAAGACGGTGATTTCCGTCTCGCCGTGGACGACCGTGGTACCGGCCTTACGGGCGTTGACGCCGCCCACCATGTTGGTGCCGGCCTTGAGCATGAGTGCGGTGTGCTTGGTGCCTTCGCCGCCGGTGATGCCCTGGACGATGACCTTGGAGTCCTTGTTCAGATAAATAGACATAGTCGGGTCCTTTTACTTCGCTGCGTTGGCGAGCTCGGCAGCCTTGTCGGCGCCCTCGTCCATGGTGGCGGCCAGGGTAACCAGCGGGTGGTTGGCCTCGGCCAGGATGCGGCGGCCTTCCTCGACGTTGTTGCCGTCGAGGCGGACGACCAGCGGCTTGTTCGCGGAGTGGCCCAGTTCGGCAAGTGCGCCGACGATGCCCTTGGCGACGGCGTCGCAGGCGGTGATGCCGCCGAAGACGTTGACGAAGACGGACTTGACCTGCTCGTCGCCCAGGATGACGTCGAGGCCTGCCGCCATGACCTCGGCGGACGCTCCACCGCCGATGTCCAGGAAGTTGGCGGGCTTGACGTTGCCGTGGTTTTCGCCGGCGTAGGCGACGACGTCGAGCGTGGACATGACCAGGCCGGCACCGTTACCGATGATGCCGACGGAGCCGTCGAGCTTGACGTAGTTGAGGTCCTGCGCCTTGGCCTTGGCCTCGAGCGGGTCAGCGGCGTCCTTGTCTTCCAGGGCGGCGTGCTTGGCGTGGCGGAATCCGGCGTTTTCGTCGAGGGAGACCTTGCCGTCCAGGGCAACGACGTCACCGGCGCCGGTGAGGACCAGCGGGTTGACCTCTACGAGGGTGGCGTCTTCCTTCGTGAAGACATCCCAGAGCTTCAGGATAACGCCGGCGACCTTGCCGCGCAGTTCCTCGGCGAAGCCTGCAGCGGCAACGATTTCGTCGGCCTTGGCCTGGTCGATGCCGACGGCCGGGTCGATCGCGATCTTGGCCAGAGCATCGGGACGCTCGACGGCGAGCTGCTCGATTTCCATGCCGCCCTCAACCGAGCACATGGCCAGGTAGTTGCGGTTGGCCCGGTCCAGCAGGACGGAGAAGTAGTATTCCTCGGCGATATCCGCACCCTGGGCAATCATCACCTTGTGAACGGTGTGGCCCTTGATGTCCATGCCAAGGATGTTGGTGGAGTGTTCAAGCGCTTCGTCGGCGGTCTTGGCGACCTTGACGCCGCCGGCCTTGCCGCGGCCTCCGGCCTTGACCTGCGCCTTTACGACAGTAACGCCGCCGATTTTCTCGGCAGCTGCCTTTGCTTCTTCAGGGGTGTACGCCACGATGCCAGCAAGCACGGGTACACCGTGCGCCTCGAACATATCGCGCGCCTGATATTCAAACAGGTCCACGGGTTAGTGTCCTTCTACGTCGAAGTAGTTTCTGTACAGCCGGACCCCACGTTTTCGCGGTTACCGGGCTGCGGAATAAACGCACCCTGCGACAGGCTTGGAAACGAGCCACACGGCGCAATGCTCCTTTTGGAACTCTAGTCCTTTGAACGGACCAGCCCGACCCAGAGTACCGCTTAAGTGAGGAAGGACACTATTCTATTGAGCGTAGAAAAACCGCTAGATTACGGGGTTTTTCGGGCTTCGGACGGTCTCGGAGGGGCCGGTTTGGCGGGGTCAGGCGTCGATTTTCGTCAGGGGGGCGTATCGCAGCAGGAGCCGCTTCTCGCCGACGTCGAACTTCACCTTCGCGACTGTCTTATCCCCCGCGCCTTCGACGGCGAGGACGGTGCCGTTACCGAAGCTGGTGTGGTTGACCTGGTCCCCGACGCTGACGGCGACGATCTCCTTCTGCGGCTGGACCCGGCTCTTGATGATGGCTGCCGGGACGTCGGTGTTGAAGCCGGCCGAGGCGTCCGCTCCGGTGCCGCGGGCCGTGCCGGCGCCCCAGAAGGATCCGCCGTAGCGGCTGGAACCGATCGCTCCGCCGCTCCCCCAGCCGCCGGCGTGCCGGCTGGTCCCTTCGCGCTTCCACTCGACCAGCTCGGCCGGGATCTCCTCGATGAACTGGCTCGCCGGGTTGTACTGGCTCTGGCCCCACATGCTGCGGACCTCGGAGCGGGTCAGGTACAGCCGTTTCCGGGCGCGGGTCAGGCCCACATAGGCGAGCCGGCGTTCCTCAGCGAGCTCCTTGGGATCGGTGGCCGAGCGCTGGTGCGGGAACAGCCCGTGCTCCATCCCGGTCAGGAAGACCACCGGGAACTCCAGGCCTTTCGCGGTGTGCAGGGTCATCAGGGTGACGACGCCGAGCCGTTTGGCTTCGGCGACGGCGGCGGCCAGCTCGTCGGCGCTCCCCGCTGGCGCGTCGGGGATCTGGTCGGCGTCGGCCACTAAGGAGACGCCTTCCAGGAAGGCGCCGAGCGAACCCTCGGGGTTGTCCCGTTCGTATTCGCGCACGACGGCGACGAGTTCGGCCAGGTTCTCCACCCTGGATTCGTCCTGCGGGTCGGTGCTGGAGCGCAGGGTGGCGAGGTAGCCGGTCTGCTCCAGGACCGCTTCCAGGGCCGCGGACGCGCCGGAGCCGGTTGCCACCTCGGCAAGGTCATCGAGGAGCTTCACGAAGCCGAGGACAGCGTTGACGGAGCGGGTCGCCATGCCGGGCGCTTCCTCGGCACGGCGGGCGGCGGCCATGAACGAGGTCCGCTCGCGCTCCGCCAGAGCGGCGACAGCTCCCTCGGCCCGGTCGCCGATGCCGCGCTTGGGTTCGTTGAGGATGCGGCGCAGGTTGACGTCGTCGTCGGGGTTGACCAGCACACGCAGGTAGGCGAGGGCGTCCTTGATTTCCTTGCGCTCGTAGAAGCGGGTGCCGCCGACAACCTTGTAGGGCAGCCCGACGCGAACCAGGACGTCCTCGATAGACCGGGACTGGGCGTTGGTGCGGTAGAAGATGGCGACGTCGCCCGGGCGGAGGTCCCCTTCGTCCTGAAGCCGGTCGATTTCCTTGGCAATGAACTGGGCTTCGTCATGCTCGTTTTCGCCGACGTAGCCGACGATTTTTTCGCCGTCACCCTCGGCCGTCCAGAGCCGTTTCTCCGGCCGGTTGGGGTTGCGGGAGATGACCGAGTTCGCTGCGCTGAGGATCGTCTGGGTGGAACGGTAGTTCTGCTCGAGCTTGATGGTCTTGGCGTCCGGGTAGTCCTCCTCGAACTCCACGATGTTGCGGATGTCCGCCCCGCGGAAGGCATAGATGGACTGGTCCGAGTCGCCGACGACGGTCAGCTCGGCCGCGCCGGGCCCCGCTCCGACGATCTCCCGCACCAGGGCGTACTGGGCGTGGTTGGTGTCTTGGTACTCATCCACGAGCACGTGCCGGAAGCGGCGCCGGTACGAGTCGGCGACCGCCGGGAAGGCCCGGAACATGTAGACGGTTTCGGCAATCAGGTCATCGAAGTCCATCGCGTTGGCCTGGCGCAGCCGCTGAGCATAGCCCTTGAAGACCTCGGCGACGGCCCGTTCGAAGGGCTCGTTGTGATTGGCACTGAAGGCATAGCCGTCCGCATCGATCAGCTCGTTTTTGAGCGCCGAGATCTTGTGCTGGATGGCCTTGGGCGCGAATCGCTTGGGATCCAGGTCCAGGTTCTTGGCCACGAGGGTGATCAGGCGGAGCGAATCGGCCGAGTCGTAGATGGAGAAGTTGGAGTTCAGGCCCACGTTTTTGGCTTCGCGGCGCAGGATCCGGACGCAGGAGGAGTGGAACGTGGAGACCCACATGGTCTTGGCCCGGCCGCCAACCAGGGCTTCAACGCGCTCGCGCATTTCGGCGGCGGCCTTGTTGGTGAAGGTGATGGCCAGGATCTCGCCGTGGTGTGCCCGCCGGGTAGCGATCAGGTAGGCGATGCGGTGGCTGAGCACCCGGGTCTTGCCCGATCCGGCGCCGGCCACGATCAGCAGGGCACTGCCCACATGCGTGACTGCTTCTTCCTGCTGCGGATTGAGTCCCTGCACGAGTTCGTCCGCGTTCGGGAGCCGGGGGCGGTCCCACTCATCGCCGTGACCCGCGCCGCTGCCGCCGTGTTGGCCGCTGTGGTTTCCGCTGTGGTTTCCGCTTTGGTTTCCGCTTTGCGGCGCTTCGGGGGACGCGACGCCGGGTGCGGACCTCAGGTCCGGCATACCGGTGCCGGACCCCGGGATTCCAGAAGCTTTGGCGGGCACAGCCGGCTTCGCGGCAGCTCGGAAGGGTCCGTCGGCGTAGGGGTCAAACAACATATCCATGGTGTTAACAAGTCTAGGCGGTGCCACTGACAGCACGATCCGCGGCCGCAGCACCGCCGGACATGCCCGGCGCCTGGGCCCGCGGATGGACATAGCGCCATTGTGCCCACGCCTCGGTCCGAAGAATGAGCATGTCCCCCTGACGCCATGCGGGAGATGAGCATGTCCCCTGCGCTCAGCAGGAGATGAGCACGTCCCCGTGGCGCCCTGGCTCCGGCGCATCGCGGCCACGCAGCCGCGCCGGACATGCCCGGCGCCCGGGCCCGCGAATGGACATAGGGCCATTGTGCCCATGCCTCGGCCTCAAGAATGAGCATGCCCTCTCGTGCCAGTCGCTCCGCGCAGCCGACTGGCACTCCCCGTGCATCACAGCCCCGCCTCCGCGCCGGACATGCCCGGCGCCCGGGCCCGCGGACGGACATAGCGCCATTGTGCCCACGCCTGGGCCTGAAGGATGAGCATGTCCCCTGGCGCTGCGGCGGCTGTGGAGGCCTGCGGAAAATAGGCATGTCCCCCGGCGTTCGCTCCCGCGTCCGAGCTACCCCACGGAACCTGACTCGAGCGCGGCGCGGAGCTGCCGGACCGCCGTCGTTCCTCCTGCCACAAACCACTCGAGTCCGTTGACGCGGACGACGTCGGCCGCCCCGCCGGCGGCGAGCACTATCGCCTGGCCCGGCAGCCAGTCCCACTCCGGGGAGCTGTGCTGGAACCAGCAGTCCAGTTCGCCGTCGGCCACCCGGCCAAGGTCGCACGAGCCCGAGCCGAACATCCGCAGAGACGCCGCCGAGGTCGCCGCGGCATGCCAGGGCATGGCGCACATGGGGTCGGCGAGCCAGGTGGGATGGATGTAGGTCGCGGCACCCTGTTCCGCTAGCGGCGTCTCTGCGCGGACCCGGCCACCGGAGTCGTTGGACCGGAAACTGGTCAGCGGCTCCCCGTTGAGGGTGGCCGCCCGCGTGGTGCCGCCGAGCCAGAGCTTGTCCTCTTCGGGCTGGAAGATGGCACCGAGAAGCGCCCCGGACGAGTCCTTGAGCGCGATCGCGGAGCACCAGTAGGTGGAGCCGTGCAGGAAGTTGTAGGTGCCGTCCACCGGGTCGATGACCCAGGTCCGGCCGCTGTTGCCCTGTTCGGAGGCGCCCTCTTCGCCGAGGATGCCGTCATCGGGCCGGCACCGCTGGAGCTGTTCGAGCACGTAAGCCTCGGCGGCGTGGTCTGCTGCGGTCACGACATCGGAGACAGACGTTTTCTGTTGTCCCTCCAGTCCGGCCTGCCGCATCAGCAACGCCAGGTTGCCGGCCTCCCGCACCAGTGCCTCGGCGAGCTGGTAGTCATCCAGGTCCGGGCTTAGTTCCGCGGTGCTATGCCGGCCGAGGCGGTGCTTGCCAGGTTCGGTGCTGCTACGTTCGTTGTTGCTCAGTTCGCTCACCCGTTCAGCCTATCGGGCCACCTGAGCGGCTGAACAGGCGTGCCACATCAGGTATGTCAGCGGCTCCGTTCAGGTGCCCCCTGCCCGCGCGGGGCACCCGCTGTCTGAGGTGAGGGGCAATAATGGAGCCATGGCCAAGACACCCGCGCAGCGGATCAAGAAGCACGGCGCGAACGCCGCCGTTCCCCAGCACCACCTGCCCGCGGTGATCAACCCCAGCACCACCCGTACCCCACAAAAGGCGCAGAGCAACAGCAACCTGATCCTGGTTGCGGGTGTCGTGGCGAGCCTGTTCCTGTTCTGGTACCTCCACTTGTTGACCCTGAACCAGCTCACGCAGCTCAGCGGCGGGCTGCCGATGCCGGATTCGCTGGTCGGCGGCTTCGACCAGGGCTTTGTGGAACGGTTGCGCTCGGCCATGGACGGTGACGCCCGCGGGCAATTGAACTACGTGCATAAAACCGCCGGTATGCTCTTCCCGCTGATTTTCGGCTTCACCTGGCTGCTGCTGATCGGCACCAATGTTGCCCGGAAGTCGCTCCGCTGGGCCCTGTGGGCGGTCCCGCTGCTGTTCGCGGGCGTGCGGTTGTGGGCAAACTCGGTCATCGACGCCATGATGTCCGCGGCCACGCTCGACGGCGGCCAGATAGCCCTGGCGTCCGGGCTCACGGTGGCGGGCTGGGTCCTGTTGGTCCTGAGCCTAGTGGTCGGCGGCGCGGCGGTATTCCTGGGTCGGAAGGCTTCCTCGGCGCGGGGCGGGACTTCAGGCGCAATCCCGGCGTAACGGCGGGGCGTTTCACGGGCCGGGGGCTGCGGCCTGCGTCGGCGTCTCGCTCCACTGGACATGCCCATCCGTGGGGCCAGCCGGAGAGCATTTGGCCTAGATGTCCAACGGTCCACCCCGGCGGAGGGCATGCTCCCCGGGCAGATCGCGCTAGCGCAATGGCACCCACTGGACATGCCCATCCGTGGGGCCAGCCAGAGAGCATTTGGCCTAGATGTCCAACGATCCACCCCGGCGGAGGGCATGCTCCCTAGGCAGATTGCGCTAGCGCAATGGCACCCACTGGACATGCCCATCCGTGGGGTCAGCCAGTGAGCATTTGGCCTAGATGTCCAACTTCCAGCCCGAGCGGAGGGCATGCTCCACAGGCGCTCGTGCATCATGCGGAGATTGAAGAGCGGTTTCCCGGACCGCTGAGCATGTTCCTCGGACTTAGTCTTGAGAGAACCGGGCCGCAGGATTAGTTACGGTCGAAACTTACTGTGCGACGCAGCCGGGACCAGTACGATTCCCTGCCCAGTTCGGACTTAAGGAAGTCGCGGGCCTGCTGGGCACGGTCTGGCGCACCGGCACTTTCAAAGTGGGCAGCGGAATTCGCGAGTGCACGCCTCGCTGCAACCTTATTGTCAGTTGCGAGATACGCTCTCCCAAGGAGAAAGCAAGCATCTCCCATATTTTGCGGTGTGGTTGTCCCGGTTTCGCAGATGTCCTCAAGAATGACGACGGCGGACTGCGCGTCGCCTGCCAGGAAAGTCCAATGAGCGCGATTGCGTCGCAACAGCAGCAAATCGTTGGCGCTGCCGCCGATGACATCCGTGGCCAACTCAGCTCGCTCGATGCACCGTAGCGTGTCGGGATCGGCAACGTTTGCCGCAAGACGCATGGCAGCCGACGCTTTGTTGAATTTGGCCCAGATATCCAAGTCTCGGGCCGGAGAGAAAGTTGAGGCTGCAAGCTCGTGGAAGCGTAAGCCCTCCTCTACGTTGTCGCAAAGAAATGCGACGTTGCCGATTACCCAGAATGCCTTGCCCGCGAGTTGTACATCCACTTCGTCAGAGATGACAGCGGCGAGGCTCTTACTCTCGGACCATGCCTCGTCCAACTTTCCGGCGTCCGCGAGGACGGCGATTAGGGCCTGCCTGGCCTTAACGTTGACATCGACATCAGTCTCGCTGTTCGTTAGATCCACGGCCGACCGGGCCTCGGCCGCTGCGGAGTCCAGCAAACCGGATCCTTGGCGCGCCCGGGCCAGCAATACGTGCGCCCGGGCCAGGTCGTGTACGTCACACTGGCCGAACGCATCCGTCAACAGACCAATCGCCAAATTTGCGCAGTCATCAAAACGGTCTACGTCAAGAAGATTTTGCGCCTGCAGGAAAGTCATGTTCCACCACGACGCGGAGTCGCCGTCGCGGAGGGCAATCTCTGCCGCTCGTTGTGCGCTGCTGGCTGCCTCAGCAAAGGCATGGTTACTTCGAAACTCATGAGCCTTCAGCTCAGCAGCTGCATACAGCGGAGAAACGGAGTGCATATATCTATTATCCGGTCTAACGCCGGTAAATCTGCACTCGGCGCGCAAGCCTGACCACGCCAAACCCAGTGACGCCTCGGTATTGATCGGGATTCATCTAATTGGGACCGTTCTATAGCTAGCGGCATCTTGATGCCCCTATACTCAGGTCTGTACAACATGAGTCACATCTGCCACTTACATAACAGGAGTACCACATGAAGAAAACCCTCGCAACACTCCTCGTCGCCGGCGCTTTGGCCGCAGCAGGTCTGTCAGCTGCATCCGCTATTTCCGCTAGCGGGGGCACCTCGGGACAGGGTTCCGTAGCCGCTGTCGGTTACTGGCCGAACTCCACCCCGAAGAACTAACGAAGACAGCAATCGCAGAGGACGGGAACCGGATCTAGATCCAGTTCCCGTCCTTTGTTTTTACCGCAACACATCGCCAGCCCGAACCGCCGTCGTCGCTGTCCGGCGCCAGCCACCGCGAATAAGCCCGGCCGCCTACGGCGAAACTGGCCGGCCCAGGCTGATGAGGGCCTCAATGGCGTCAGGGGCCGTCGGCCGCCCGAAGAAATAGCCTTGGCCGCTGGCACAGCCCAGGCGCACCAGCTCCTCGGCCTGCTCGGCCGTCTCGATTCCTTCCGCCACGGCCTTGAGTCCGCAGGCGTGGATCAGGTGAAGCACGGCCTCGACAAAGCGGCCCTGTTCCTCGTCCGTGCCCAGTCCATCGATCAGGCTGCGGTCGATCTTGACCACATTGACAGGGAGCTGGCGCAGATAGCTGATGGAGGAATAGCCTGTGCCGAAGTCGTCGATTTCGAGCTGCACGCCGAGCTGCCGCAGTCCGCTAAGAGAATACTTGTCGATGTCGCCGCCGGTGACCGCCGTGGACTCGGTCAGTTCAATGACGAGGTTTTTGGCATCCACGCCCGTCTCGCGGAGGATGTCCTGAACGTGCTCGATGAGCTCAAGGTTCTGCAGCTCGGTCGTTGAGATGTTGACCCGGACAGAGAACTCCGGGTCCAGTGTCAGCCGGTCCTGCCAGTCACGGAGCTGGCGGACCGAGTTTCGCAGGACCCAGTGTCCCAACTCCACGATCATGCCGGTCTCTTCAGCCAGCGGAATGAACTGGTCCGGCATCAGCAGCCCGCGCTCAGGGTGATTCCAGCGGACCAGCGCCTCGACACCCTCGACCCTCCCGGTGCCGAGCTCCACTACCGGCTGGTAGTGCAGCGTCAGCTGGTCCTGGCGGATCGCGTGGCGCATCTCCGTAACCATGAGGCTTTGCAGCCTGCGGGCGTACAGCAGCGCTGGCTCGAAGACCTTGATCCCGCTGTGCTGCTGGGCCTTGGCGGCGTACATCGCGGTATCGGCCTCCATGACGAGGTCGTCGGCGGACTGGCCCGGTTCGGCCACCCGGACGCCGATGCTGGTGCCGCACGTGATACGCAGGTCTCCGATTTCAATGCTCTCGCTGAGCGCCTTGAGGATCCTGTTGGCGACCCGTCGGGCGCGGACGAGGTTGGATTTTGGCAGCATGACGGCAAATTCGTCGCCGCCCAGCCGGGCCACGGTGTCTGTGGTCCGCACCGCGTCCTGGAGCCGCCGGGCAATCACGCGAAGGACGTCGTCCCCTGCGCTGTGGCCCAGCGTGTCATTGATGCCTTTGAAGGAATCGAGGTCGAGAACCAGCAGGGCCGGCGGCATCTCGCCGCGGGTCGTCTCGGCGAGCGCGTGGCTAAGCACCGAGTTCAGAGCAGTCCGGTTGGCCAGCTGGGTCAACGGGTCAGTCAGTGCCATCCGTTCCAGCTCCACTTGGGCCTGGCGCAACATGGCGGTCCGGCTCTCGACCCGCTCCTCAAGTTCCTGGTAAATGGTCTGCAGGTCATCGGCCATCAGGTTGATGCCAGCGATGACGGCGGCGACGTCGTCGCGCGCGCCGGAGTGCGGAATCCGGGTGCTCAGGTCACCGCTTGCGATCCGGACGATGCCCTCGACGAGGGTATGCAGCCGAGGGTCTGGAGCATCACTTTTCACTCGTGTACTGCCTTAACCACTCGAGCGCCTCTGTCCGGGAACAAAAGAACGCTGCCGGGATGGTCTCGGTCTTTGAGCGCAGCAGGTAGTGGGCGATCACGCGGTCCACGGGTGTCTCCCCCACGATGGCGAACGCCGTCGCCGCGATGGAGCCGGCAAAGACCTGGCGCGCTTCCACGCTGACACCGACTGCGCCGGAGATCACCAGCAGCACCGGCACCCGTCTGCCGTCGGCGAACGCCCGGACGGCGGCGCCCGCCACCCGAGCTTCGGGGCCATTGATCTCCTGGTTCGGCGGCAGCGTGACTTCGATAATCTCGCCCTCCAGTTGCCGGACACCGATAAGGGGCTCCGCGGACGTCGACGGCGCCGCGTCCGCTGACGCTCCACCAACCGCCCGCACTTCCTCGGGAATCTCCTCGTCCGACGCGACCGGGGCTTCCACCGTCATCGAACCACAACCCCTCGGACGGTGCCACGGCGCGCTGGGGCGCTTTCGCGGCCGCCGCAGGCAGCCGCTGCAAGGCTCGACACAACTAGCTGATCAGGCATCTGTCCCCAAAGACTACAAGTCGGCAATTCGGCGTGCTCCGGAGCCAACTCCTGCACGAGGCACCGGAGCGCGTTCCGGCGAATGCCCTCATAATAGTCCAAGCCGACGCTCGGATGAGACATCGGACACCCCGGGACACGGATTAGTCAAATGCTCCGGACCCACCAACTGCCTGACAACATGCGTCTGTTCAGACGTCAGTCCCGGCGCTCATCTTCCGCGCCGCCAGCTCCCGCCGAACCCGCTGTGCGAGGACCAGGCCCAGCGCCGCCATGCCGATGGTGATGGGGTATCCCATCAGACGTTCCAGCGTGCCCGGTTCAGGCACCTGCATCCGGGTCACGCCGCCGGTGATGAGCGCGGCCAGGGAAACGGCGCCGCAGGCAAGAATAAACAAGCCCAACGGTGTCTGCCGGCGCCACAGCCAGCCGACCAGCAGGAGCGCCAGGCCGCCGCCGGCAAAATACAGGATGGCGCCCACCAGATGCCAGCCGGAGCCGGCATCCTCGGGGACCAGCCCCACCACCACGGTCCCCGCCCCCGCAGCCAGGCTCAGCGCCCGGACAACAAGTGCGGCGCCCGACGGCGAACGCTGTCCCGGGGCAACCGCAAGCCGAGCCCCCGCCCGACCTGCGATGCCGATCACGGCGGAGCTGAGCAGCAGGGCGCCGACCATCATGCCGATCCCCTGCACCACGAACGAGGCGTTCATCAACAGGTGCGCCGGCGAGCAGACATCGCGGCCCGAATATCCGCCGCAGCCCAGGGCGCCCAGGTCGCTGATGTAGCCGGTGCGCCGGCTATACGGCTTGCTGCCGGCCCAGGCGCCGATCACCGCCGCCTCCGCAACGAAGTACTGCAGCACGCTCAACTTGGCGAGCGCTCCGAGGTAGAACCGTGTGGACGCCACATCAGGGATGTAGCTGAGTTGCCGGGCCGCGGTGGTGGAAGATGCTGTCATGCCAAGAGCGTAGTACGCGCCCTCACCTTGTATGCTGGTATCCGTGTCCGAACGGACCGGCCGACGGCCGCCCACCCGCACACGCGCCCTCGTAGCTCAGTGGATAGAGCACGGCTCTCCTAAAGCCGGTGTCGTTGGTTCGATTCCAATCGAGGGCACTTGAACTCCCTGACGCCGGGCGCCGGCCCGGATTTTGAGCTGCACTCCGCCCAGCGCTTTGAGCTGCGCGCCTACCTGATGGGCGGCTGGGATGTCGCCCGCAGCCTGCTCGACCGCGCCACGGGCAGCCGCGGGACGTTCACCGGCGTAGTCAACTTCACGGAAACCGACGACGGCGGCCTTCGCTTCCGCGAGGAAGGCACCATGCGGTGGAATCCGGCCGCCGGGACGCCCTACTCTGGACCGGCCAGCCGCGAGTATCTGCTCCGACCCGCGGCAAGACCGGACATCATGGACATGTACTTCCATGACGGCAGGCCCTTCCACCGCATCGGCTTCGGCGGTCAAGACAGGCAGGACAACCGCGACAGCCATTGGTGCGACCCGGACACCTACCGGGTCCGTTACACCCGCGTCGGCCCGGCCGAGTTCCATTACCGCTGGGACGTCACGGGCCCGACCAAGGATCTGCTGCTCGAATCCATACTGCACCGAACGGCCGGACCGGGCGCCGTCGCAGCGGAGGCTACCGTACCGGCAACGGTCAATCCCCGGATTATTGTCTCCGCCGTCTGCGTCTTTGACACCGCGGGCCGCCTACTGACCGTCCGCAAGCGCGGCACGGACAAGTTCATGCATCCGGGCGGCAAACCCGAGGCCGGCGAGACCGCCGCCCAGGCCGCGTCCCGGGAACTGGCCGAGGAAGTCGGAATTATTGTGCCGCCCGAGGACTTGGAGCCCTTCGGCAGCTGGCTGGCCGAGGCCGCCAACGAGGCCGCCACACAGATCGAAGCCACGGTCTTCACCGCCCCCGGGACCTGGACCGCGCACGCCTCGGCCGAGATCGCAGAAATCCGCTGGCTGGACCTCGGCGCCGGACTCCCCGATGACCTGGCGCCGCTGCTCACGGACCACGTGCTGCCGCTGCTCGGGGCGCGGACGCCCCGGAAGAGCTAGGGCTTGGGCCTAGCTCTCCGGCACAGCCTCGGCGGCCACGGCCGTGGCCTCGGCGAATTGGGTCCGGTACAGCTCCGCATAGCGGCCCTCGGCGGCGAGCAGCTCATTGTGCGTGCCGCGTTCCACTATCGAGCCTCCCTCGACCACCAGGATGGCGTCGGCGGCACGGATCGTAGAGAGCCGGTGCGCGATCACGACGGCGGTGCGGCCTTCGAGGGCCACGCCGAGCGCTTCCTGCACCGCAGCCTCGTTCGTGGAGTCCAGTGCGGCCGTGGCCTCGTCCAGGATCACGATCCGCGGCTGCGCGATCAGCAGACGGGCAATCGTAAGCCGCTGGCGTTCGCCGCCGGAGAGCCGGTAACCACGCTCCCCCACCACGGTGTCCAGCCCGTCCGGCAGCGAGCGGATCATGTCCTCAAGCCGGGCCTGGCGCAGCACATCCCACATCAGCTCCGCGGTCGCGTCCGGGCGGGCCAGGCGCAGGTTGGAGGCGATGCTCTCATGGAAGAGGTGACCGTCCTGGGTGACCATGCCCAGGGTGGCGCGCATCGAATCGAAGGTGAGGTCGCGGACGTCGACGCTCGTGCCGGGCTGCCTGCCGCCGAAGCGGACGGCGCCGGAATCGACGTCGTACAGGCGTGAGAGCAACTGCGCGATGGTGGACTTTCCCGCGCCCGAGGAACCCACCAGGGCCACGGTCTGGCCCGGTTCCACCCGGAAGCTGATTCCGTGCAGCACTTCCTCGCCGCCGCGGGTGTCCAGCGTGGAGACGTCCTCCAGAGAGGCGAGCGAGACCTTGTCCGCCGCGGGGTAGGAGAAGCGGACGTCGTCGAACTCCACGGAGAGCGGACCGCGCGGCGACTCCACTGCGTCAGGCTTTTGCTGGATGAGCGGCTTGAGGTCCAGGATTTCGAAGACGCGCTCGAAGCTAACCAGCGCACTCATGATTTCGACCCGGGCGCTGGAGAGCGCGGTCAGCGGAGCGTAGAGCCGGGTGAGCAGCAACGCCAGCACCACGACGTCGCCCGCGGCGAGCTGCCCGGCAAGGGCCAGCCGGCCGCCCAGCCCGTAGACCAGGGCCAAGGCCAAGGCAGAAACCAGAGTCAGCGCCGTGACAAAGGTGAACTGGAGCATGGCGGTGCGGACACCGATGTCCCGCACCCGGCCGGCCCGGAGCGCGAATTCGTGGGACTCCTCGGCCGGCCGGCCGAAGAGCTTCACCAGGGTGGCTCCGGGGGCGGAGAAGCGTTCCGTCATCTGGGTACCCATGGCGGCATTGTTTTCCGCGGCCTCGCGGCGCAAATCTGCCAGCTTGGAGCCCATCCGGCGTGCCGGGATGAGGAAGATCGGCAGCAGGATGATGGCCAGCACGGTCACAAGCCAGGATTTGTTGAGCATCACCACGAGCGTCAGGACCAGCGCCACTACGTTGCTCACCACCCCGGAAAGTGTGCCGGCGAAGGCCGACTGCGCCCCGATCACATCGTTATTGAGCCGGCTGACCAGCGCACCCGTGCGGGTCCGCGTGAAGAATGCGATCGGCATCTTCTGCACGTGGTCGAACACCTTTGTGCGCAGGTCCACGATCACGCCCTCGCCGATGATGGAGGACAGCCAGCGCGTCACCAGCCCTAGCCCGGCCTCGGCCACTGCCACGATCGCTATCAGCACGGCGAGCCAGATCACCGTCCCGGCGTCGGCGTGCGCGATGATCGCGTCCACCACCTGGCCGGCGAGAACCGGCGTAGCGACGGCCAGGACCGCCATCACGATGGAGAGCAGCACGAAGGCGATCAGCCGGTTTCGGTGCGGCCGGGCGAAGCCGAACACCCGTTTGATCGTCTCCTTGGAGAACGGCTTGGACCCGCTGGAGGCGCGGGTGATGTTGTAGAGGGAGCTCCAGGCGACCCGGTCCATGCTCATTTGTTGGTCCTCATTTGTTGGTGGGCCGAGCCTTTCGTGGCGCTCGCGCCCAGCAGTTCGGTGACGACGCCGTCGAGGACGTTCCAGCGCACGTCCAGGCGCACGTTTTCCAGCAGCCTACGGTCGTGCGTGACGAGCAGCAGCGCGCCGTCGTAGCTGTCGAGGGCCTCCTCGAGCTGCTCGATCGCGGGAAGGTCCAGGTGGTTGGTGGGCTCGTCGAGGACCAGCAGGTTCACGCCGCGGGCCTGCAGCAGCGCCAGCGCGGCCCGGGTCCGCTCGCCGGGCGAGAGCGAGTCAACGGCCCTGGACGTGTGGTCCGCTTTGAGGCCGAATTTGGCCAGCAGGGTGCGGACTTCGGCTGGGGTCTGTTCGGTGAGTACCGCCTCGACGGCATCGGCAAGTTTGAGATGGCCGGCCAGCAGGCCGCGGGCCTGGTCGATTTCCCCGATGGCCACCGAGGCGCCCAGGGAGGCGTCGCCGCCGTCGGGCTGCTGCACCCCCAGCAGCAAACGCAGCAGGGTGGACTTGCCCGCGCCGTTGGGGCCGGTGATCCCGATCCGTTCCCCGGCGTTGAGCTGCAGGTTCACCGGTCCGAGGGTGAAGTCCCCCTGGTGCACGACGGCGTCCCGCAGGGTTGCGACGACGGCGCTGGAGCGCGGCGCCGAGCCGATGCTGAACTGCAGCTGCCATTCCTTGCGCGGTTCCTCGACTTCCTCGAGCCGGGCGATCCGGGATTCCATCTGCCGTACCTTCTGGCCCTGCTTCTCGGAGGACTCGGTGTTCGCGGCGCGGCGGACCTTGTCATTGTCCGGGCTCTTCTTCATGGCATTGCGGACGCCCTGGGAGCTCCATTCGCGCTGCGTCCGGGCCCGGGAGACGAGATCCGCTTTAGTGGAGGCAAACTCCTCGTAGCGTTCCCGGGCATGCCGGCGGGCCACGGTCCGTTCTTCCAGGTAGGCCTCGTAGCCGCCGTCGTAAACCGCCACCGCGTTCTGCGCCAGGTCCAGTTCCACGATCGTGGTCACGCAGCGGGCCAGGAACTCCCGGTCGTGCGAAACCAGCACCACTCCGCCGCGCAGGCCCCGGACGAAGGCCTCCAGCTTGGCCAGGCCGTCGAGGTCGAGGTCGTTGGTGGGTTCATCGAGGAGCACGACGTCGAAGCGGCTCAGCAGCAGGGCCGCGAGCGCCACCCGGGCGGCCTGCCCCCCGGAAAGCCCGGTCATCGCGGCGTCGCGTCCCACCTCGAGTCCCAGATCCGCCAGCACCGGCGGGATCCGTTCCTCCAGGTCCGCGGCTCCGGAGGCCATCCAGCGGTCGAACGCCAGCGAGTATGCGTCCTCGGAACCCGCGGCGCCGCTTCCCAGCGCCTCCGCGGTGGATTCCATCGCGGCCGTTGCCTGGCCGCAGCCGGTGCGGCGCGAGATGTAGCCGCCGACAGTCTCGCCCTCGATCCGTTCGTGCTCCTGCGGCAGCCAGCCGACGAAAGCGTCCTCGGGGGCAAGGCTGACCGTGCCCTCCTGCGGCTGGTCGACGCCGGCGAGCAGCCGCAGCAACGTGGACTTGCCGGCGCCGTTGGCACCGACGACGCCGACCACGTCGCCGGGCGCGACGATGAGGGAGAGTTTGGCGAAAAGAGTTCGGTGGTCGTGGCCACCGGAAAGGTCCTTGGCGACAAGGGTTGCAGTCATTGGTCTATTCTCTCACCGCGGCCCCGCCCCGGGTGCCCCCCGGGCGGCAGGCCCACGGCCGAAAACCGGGCCGGAACCCGCCGAGTGGCCGCCTACCGCCGGCCGGGCATGGAAGAACCCGCTGGTCCGGACTTGGGGGGTGTACGGACCAGCGGGTTCGAGGATCTAGCATAGTTGAAGAAGACGAGCAGGTAAAATCGCAAGCTGGCCCCGTTCTTTGACTCAACCACGCAGGAAGTCCCAGATGCCATTACCCGCCAAGGCGTTCCAACACTGGCTTCACAGTGTCGCGCCGGGGATGAACACCGCCGACATCTGCAGGATCTCCGGTGTCAAACGCACCACCCTGGCCCAGCAGTTGGTGCGCGGCAAGGTCGCTGAGACCACGCTCGTGAGCATCAGCCGGGCCCTGGGGCTGAACCCGCTGGTGGGGCTCGCCGGTTTTGAAAGCTACGCCGGCCTGGAGGGTCAGTCCCGGCCACCCACGCCGGCCGAGCTCGTCAGCCAAATCGCGACCACAGACCTGTTGCGCGCAGTGATTGCCCGCACTTCAACCGGCGAAGCGGCCGCCCCTGCGCTGGGCAGTGCCCCGCACGCCACGGCGGTGCGGAACTGGGTGGACGCCATCGACGACGGCGAGCTTCGGCATCGCGTGTCCGCCGCCACCGGTGTCGCGCCGCAGAACTATTCGGCCCAGCTCACGGCGAACCGACTCTCGCCGGAACTGGCGGTCGCCACTTCCCGTGCCGCTGGCGTGGGTCTGACGGGCGGTCTCGTCGCAACTGGTCTGGTCACGGAAGCCGAGGCGGGCTGGCCGCCCGGCGCCCGACAGTCGGCGCTGGCGGCCCTCTCCGACGGAGAACTTAGCGTGCTGGCCGGAGACCGGCTGCTGGCGCTGGGCAGGATGCTACGACGGCAGGAACAAGAACACGCACAAACAGAAAAGATCTGGGAGAACCTGGGATGATTGAAATACTGCAGTGGTCCACCTTGGTGGTCTGCGGCGCCCTCGCCCTGGCCCGGGTCCCGAGCGCCATCCGTGGCGAAAACCGGTTGCTGTTTGGGATTCTGCTGCTGATGACCTTCGCGGTCCTGCTCAGCACCGAAGTGCCTTACCTGGCTATCGATCAGGTACTGGGAAGCCGTAACCTGGCAAATCTGGGCCTCCGGTTCATAGTTTTCGGCGCTATCCTCCTGGTTGGCATCCGTGTCGCGAAGGGTTTTGAGGCCAGCAATGCCCTGTGGCTGATCACCGGCCGGCCCGGCGCCGTGGCGTTTGCCGTTGCCGGCGTCGCCGTGCTCGTGACCTTTCTGCTGATGGACACGGCGGGGTCCTCCTCCGGGCTGCAGTCCGTCGCCGCAAAGAATGCCCGTAACGGCGCTCTGGTCGAGTATTACGGTGCGGCGGGTCGGCTGTATCCGAGCTACGTCTCGTTGGTCCTCCTTCCGGCTATGATCCGGGCTGCCCGAAGCAGCCTTCCGGCCCTCATCAGGGCGGCGGCTGCACTTCTGATCGTGGGCACCGCTGCCATCGCCATTAGCCTGCTGTCGCCAGTGATCCCGCCCGACTTGGGCTTCGTGCGTTTCATCGTGAACTACACCGCCATCCTTTGCTACCTGCTGGCGCTGGCCCTGATCTGGGCTGATAGATTGCGGGCACAGGCGTCGCCGCGAAGCCGGCGGACCGGCCAAGCGGCCGCCGCACCGGTGCAGAAGTCCCAGGATTATGGCCGTCCTTGAGTGGGGGACGCTGATCGTTTGCGGCATCGCCCTGCTGGTGCGGGTGCCGGGCGCCCTGCGCGGGCGCAACCGGGCGGTCTTCGCGATCCTTTTCCTGGCCACAGTGTGCAGCCTGCTCAGCATCCGGGGACCGTATGCGGCCATCGACGGTGCGCTGGGGAGTTGGAACCTGACCAACCTGATCCTGCGTTTGATCGTCTTCGCGATGGTCTTCCTGGCGGGGCTGCGGCTGGCCGCGGGGCTCGGCGACGCCCGCGTCCGGCGGCTGCTTGTCGGCGGTGCGGGACGCTGGGGACTGACTGTCGCGTGTCTGGCCGTGACGGTGACGTTTTTGCTGATGGACACGCGGGGGTCCTCGGCCGGGCTTGAGGCACTCTGGGACGACGGCGGCCGCAACGCCGCTCTTGCCCCGTTCTACGCGGCAGCCGGGCGGAG
Source organism: Arthrobacter sp. UYEF3 (assembly GCF_040546245.1). NCBI lineage: Bacteria > Bacillati > Actinomycetota > Actinomycetes > Micrococcales > Micrococcaceae > Arthrobacter > Arthrobacter sp. UYEF3. Next base: position 108,921 of record NZ_JBEPNK010000002.1, on the reverse strand, counting down.
CTACCCGGCGTTCGTCTCGATTGTCCTCGTGCCTTCCCTGCTGGCGACCGTCCGTGCACGCCTGCCGCGGCTGGTGCGGGCCGGCGCCGCGTTGACCCTGGTGGGAGCCGTAGCGGCGATCGCGAGCGTCCCGGCATCCTTTCTGCCGGACTCCTGGGATCCGGTCCGGCTGCTCGTCAATTACATGGCGGTGCTCGGCTACGTTCTGGGCCTGCTGGTCTTCTGGATTTCAGGACAGCGCGCTCGCCCGCCGCATAACGCTTCCGCAACGTTCCGAAAAGCCTAGGACCGGGTATTCACATAATCATTAGAGCATGAGAGAATCATGAATGTGTGAAAACGCCAGCCGGAACCGTGAATGGGGATTCAGTCTTACGGAGCCCGGCGGGACGTCCAACGCCATTGGGGGGATGAGTGGTAGCGGTCCTGCGGGACCGCTCCCACTCAGCCTGTTTAACCACCCCTCCGCGAGTTCGACCCGCCCGCAGGAGTCCGCCCGGAGACTTCAGCGCATGAACCTCAAGGTCAGCAGCTGGAAGGGACGCAGCGTCAGTTCGGCGCCACTGTCGCGAGCTGACACACCGGGCGTCTCCGCCGGCCTCTCCAGGAGATCCGCGGTCCGAATGCCAGAAGTGCCGAAATTGGCTGATACTACGCCGGACGACCGCTCCCCGAGCGACTCGTAGAGCCGCACGATCACGTCGCCCGTGCCGTCCTCCGCGAGTTTGACCGCCTCGATCACCAAGGCAGGGTTGGAGACCGTGAACAGCGGCTCCACGCCGCGGGAGCCCTTGACCACGCGCGGGGCCAGGTTGGTACGGTAACCCTCTTCAACTGCGTCGGCGATGCTGGCCCCGGGCCGCACCGTGACCGTCAGTTCGTGCGGGCCCCGGTCCGCGTTCGGGTCGGGGAACTTGGGTGCCCGCAGCAGCGAGACCCGGACGGTGGTGGTGGTGCCGCCGTCGGCGACGCGGACGTTGCGGGTGACGTCGTGGCCGTAACTGGCTGCGTTGCTGACCGCGACACCGTAGCCGGGCTCGGCCACGTGGATCCAGCGGTGCGCGCAGACCTCGAACTTGGCCGCCTCCCACGAGGTGTTCACATGGGTCGGCCGGAACACATGGCCGAACTGGGTCTCGGAGGCGGAGCGGTCGGCCCGGACGTCGAAGGCGAAACCGAGCTTGAGCAGCTTCTCGCGTTCCTGCCAGTCCACCGCGGTGGCGATCAGCAGCGACGGCGCACCGGGTTCCAGGACTATCCGCTGGGTCACCGCCGAGGCGCCGGCCAGCCGCTCCACCACGACGGCGGCGGCCGCACCGCAGCGCTCCAGCGCCACGGAGCGTGCCTCGGTCAGCGCGGTGACGTTGCGGCGGTAGAACGCGTCGATGTCCCACGCGTCCCATTCGTTCGGGGTGTCCCGGTGCAGTTCCAGGAGGTTGCCGAACTCCCCCGGCGCGATGGCCTCGCGGCCGCTGCCGTGGTCCCGCAACGACACCAGGAGTCCGTCCGCATTGATCACGGCGCGGATGATCCCGTTATCCAGCACATAGCCGCCGCCGGCCGCCCCGGCCTGCACAGGCGCGGACGGGCGGATGGCTTCGGCGGCGGCGAGGGCCGGGACGCCGTCGCGCGCATGCGGGGCGGCGTTGAGCAGGAACTCCTGCTCGCCCTCCCCCAGCACGGCGGCAGCGGCAGCGGCGATGATCTCCTCCAGTTGCCGGCCGACGGCGGCGTAGTTCCGTTCCGCGTCCTGGTGCACCCAGGCAATCGAACTGCCCGGCAGAATGTCATGGAATTGCTGCAGCAGCACCAGCCGCCAGAGCCGTTTAAGTTCGGCCGCCGGGTAGCGGGCGCCGACCCGGACCGCAGCGGTGGAACACCATAGCTCCGCTTCCCGGAGCAGATGCTCGCTGCGCCGGTTCCCGCGCTTGGTGTTGGCCTGGCTGGTGTAAGTGCCGCGGTGGAGTTCGAGGTACATCTCGCCCACCCAGACGGGGAGGTCCGGATAATCCTCCTCGGCGCTGGCGAAGAACTCCGAGGCCGCCCCGAGCCGCACCCTGGGGGATCCTTCCAGGTCCGCGGTGCGCCGGGCGGCTGCCAGCATTTCGCGGGTCGGGCCGCCGCCGCCGTCGCCGTAACCGAACGGAAGCAGGGACATGCTGCCGCGGCCGTGGTCCCGGAAGTTGCGCTCGGCGTGCGCGAGATCACGGCCGCTGATCTCGGAGTTGTAGCTGTCCACCGGCGGGAAATGCGTGAAGAGCCGGGTGCCGTCGATCCCTTCCCAGTTGAAGGTGTGGTGCGGCATCCGGTTGACCTGGTTCCAGGAGATCTTCTGGGTCAGGAACCAGCGGCTCCCGGCCGCCTTGACGATCTGCGGCAGCGCTGCCGAGTAGCCGAAGGTGTCCGGCAGCCACGCTTCCCGGCATTCGACGCCGAATTCCGCCAGGAAGAAGCTCTTGCCCTCCAGGAACTGGCGCGCCATCGCTTCACCACCGGGCATATTGCTGTCCGATTCCACCCACATGCCTCCCACCGGGACGAACTGGCCGGTGTGGACCTTTTCCCGGATCCGGCCGAACAGCTCCGGGTAGTACTCCTTGATCCAGGCGAGTTGCTGCGCCGACGAGCACGAAAACACGAACCCCGGGTCCTCGTCCATGAGCGCCACGACGTTGGAAAAGGTCCGCGCGCATTTTCGGATAGTTTCCCGGACGGGCCACAGCCAGGCGGAGTCGATGTGCGCGTGGCCGGTGGCGACCAACTGGTGGGCCGAGGCGTAGGCCGGCCGGGCCAGCACCTCGGCGAGCGCCGCCCGGCCCGCGGCAGCCGTGCCGGGGACGTCGTCCGGGTCCATGAGATCCAGCATCCGCTCCAGCGCGCGCAGGATCTCATGACGGCGGGGCAACTCCATCGGCAGCTCATGCATGAGCCCGCGCAGCGTTCCGATGTCCTGCTGCAGTTCCCAAACCGCCCTGTTCAGCTCGGCGATGACGATCGAACCCAGCCGGTACTGTGCTTCGGCGCCGGCGGTTGCCTTGTCCCCGTACGGGGTGGCCGCGAAGGTCCAGCCCTGCGAAAGGTCGGGATTCGCTGCCGCTTCAACGAAGAAGTCCACCGACATGCCGCTGCCCAGCAGCTTCAAGGGAATGTACTGGTTCCGCGGCGAGAGTGCCTTGATGACGGTTCCGTCGGGCCGCCAGGCCGTGCCCTCGCACTGGAACCCCGGAAGATCGGCACTGAAGCCCAGGTCCACCAGGATTTCGACGGCGGTGTCCTCCCGGCTCCCCCAGGAATCGGGTACATCACCCTGAAGCCGCAGCCACTTAGTGCTCCACGGCCGTCCCCACGGCGCCCCCTGCTCCTGCGGTCCGAACTCCTGCCGCAGCGCCTCCAGCACCGGGACCGGCTCACCGGGGGCGTCCCAACCGCTCAGCGTGAGCGGAGCTGTGCGCGGGTACACGGCGGGGAGGATGCGTTCGCGCAAAAAGCGGTCCAGCCGGACTTCCGTGAGTCGGCGATCGTCATGCAATGTGATCCTCTTTGCCCTGGTGCCGGTGTTGCGACCTTGGACTCAAGCCACGGGTCCAGTCGATGGACAAAATCTACGTCGACTGCCGGGGTTAAGCCAACGCGCCCTACCCGATTGCTGCCGGGACGGACACGCGCCGTTGGCCGGCGTAAACGTTCAGGGAGGTGCCCCGGCTGAATCCTGCCAGCGTCATCCCGCTGGCCTCGGCGAGCTCCACGGCCAGGCTGGAGGGCGCGCTGACGGCGGCCAGCACCGGAATCCCGGCCAGCGACGCTTTCTGCACCAGTTCGAAGGACGCCCGGCCGGAGACCTGGAGCACGGTTCCGCTCAGGGGCAGCAGGCCTTCGCGCAGCGCCCAGCCCACCACCTTGTCCACCGCGTTGTGACGGCCCACGTCTTCGCGCAGGCAGAGCAGGTCAGCGGCGCCGTCATCGGAGATCCGGAACAGCCCTGCTGCGTGGACGCCGCCGGTGACGTCAAAGACCGCTTGCGCTTCCCGCAGCCGGTCCGGCAACGAGGCCAGCGTCGCCACCGGCAGGGTCAGCGGGTCCGCAGCGGGGCTGAAGTGCGAGGACTTGCGCACGGCATCGATCGAGTCGGTGCCGCAGATCCCGCAGGAACTGGAGGTGAAGACGTTGCGCCCCGTGTCGGGCCGGACGACGTCGGGGCGCAACTGCGCTTCCACGACGTTAAAGGTCTGGACTCCGTCCTCGTCCTCGCCGGCGCAGAACCGCAGCGAGACGAGTTGCTCCGGCGTCCAGATAACGCCCTCCGAGACCAGGAACCCGGCGACCAGATCGAAGTCGTTGCCCGGCGTCCGCATGGTGACGGAGAAGGACAGGTCGCCCAGCCGGATCTCGAGCGGCTCCTCGACCGCCAGCACATCCTCCCGGTGCCGGACCGGGAACTCCAGCGCCTGCGGCGAGCCGTCCAGGACGATCTTGTGCACTTTACGGCGCTGTGTCACGCGGCCCATCGGATACTCCTCATCATTTTGCGTCGTGTCACTTCACAGTGTCCTACCCGGCCGCCCGCGGCGGCCGAACGTCCCTGATTCCATCATGGACTTCGCCCGCCCCTCAGCCAAGCAGTCCGCTCCAGTCAACCGGGCCGTCCGCGGCCGGCTTCCGGGGAGCCCGCTTGGTGGCGGGCTTTGCGGTCGCTTTGGCGGCGGCCGGCACCGGGAGGGCGGCGCCCCACGGAAGCGCGAACGCCGGTACCGGCTCCCCCAGCTGCACGCCGTGCGGGGGGACTACCAGGACGCCGTCGGCCGCGGCCAGTCCTCGCATCATGCCGGGAGCGGTGTGCTGCGCCGGTGATGCCATGCCGTAGAGCATGCGGAACGGCATCAGTCTGGTCCGGCCAGGGTCGGGATCGATCATGGTGCCGCAAGGGACCTCGGTCACCGGCGGTGGCGCTGCGTGGCCAAGGGCGGCCAGCAGCGGGGCGCCGATCGTGGACAGCGCCATCATGGCGGCGAGCGGATTTCCCGGCAATCCGATAATGAAGCGCCCGTCCGGCAGCTCTGCCAGCACGGCGGGGTGGCCCGGACGCATGGCGATCCCATCAATCAGCAGCCGGCCGCCCAGTTCCTTCACCGTGCGCCGGAGATGGTCGGTGCCCGAGCGCCCGGTACCGCCGGTGGTGATGACGACGTCGGCCGGCAGTTGCCCGGCATCGACCAGTTCCCCGCCGTTCGCCGGGCCGGTCGCCGGGTCTGTGTCCGGGCCTCCCCCTAGGCCGGGGGCGTCGGTGTCCTCAAGGGCAGCGAGCCATTCCGCGTCGCTGTCGCCGATCTTGACCGCACCGGCGCTGATCCCGCCGAGCATTTCGACCACGGCGGACAGCTGCGGTCCGAAGGTGTCCCGTACCTTGCCCGGTCCGGGGACCCCGCTGCTGATGACTTCGGAACCGGTGAGCACGAGGCGGACCACTGGCTTGCCGAGCACCGGCAGGGCGTCATGCCCGGCAAGGGCTGCCAGGGCCAGATGCGCCGGGTTGAGCACGGTGCCGGCTCTGATCAGCACCTGCCCCGCCGGTGCCTCCTCTGCAGCCTGGCGGATGTGTTCGCCGCTTCGCGGTTCGCCGGGCCTGGCGCCCCCGCCCAGTTTCAGGACCGGCAACCCATCCTCGTCCGGGGCGATGATGCCGCTCTCACTGCGGAGCACGGCCTTCGCTCCCGCCGGGAGCAGACCTCCGGTGACGATCGGGCTGGCCTGGTGCGGAGCCAGCCGCTGACCGGGATCGGCCAGAATCCACGGACCACTGCCGTTGACGGCCCAGCCATCCATCGCGGAGGAAGCGTAGTGCGGCATGTCATGAAGGGCCTTTACGTCCGCCGCCAGGTTGCGTCCCAGCGCGTGGCGGAGCTGCACGGGCGCGGGCGGGATGGGAGAAGCGCAGCCATAGGCCAGCTGCCACGCTTCATGCCAGCTGTGGACAAGGTGCCGGTGCGGGGCCGCCGCGGGGTCACCGTCGCCGGCATCGGTTTCGGCATCGGTTTCGGCGCTGGAGCCGGCCTCCGGGGCGGCGGCGCCCGGCTCGGAATCGCTCTGGTCCGCGGCGGTCCTGTCGTGGTGGGGCCCGGGCGTCATGCCCCTGGAGCCTCGGCGGCGGCGTATTCCTTGGCCAGCTTCCGGGCCACTTCCATGGCTGCCTGCATTGATACGCTGTCGGTCGCCTGGCCGGAGCCGGAGGCAAGGCCGGCCGCGAAGCCGGCGATGAAAGTGGTCAGCGGCGCGGCAGGGCGGACGATCGAGTGGGCGGCCACGCCGGCCAGTCCCAGCACTTCGTCGATGTCGATCTGAACGTCCTCCAACTCGAGGGCCTGGAGCAGCGCGCGGCACCAGTCGTCGAGCGTTTCGTCCTGGCTTTTCACCGTTTGCCTCCAATGTCGAATTCGTCGCCGCGGACCGGGCCGGGGACGGATACTCCTAAGGCGGAGGCGTCGTCCCAGGTGTCCACGTCGTCAGTGGAACCGGGCGGAACCGGAACCGTGCACAGCTCAAGACTAGCAAGGAGAGCGAAGACGGAGCCTCCCTCCAGGGCGTTATGCCGGGCCGCGTCGGCGACGGCGTGTCGTAGCGCGGCCGTGCCATAAAGCCCCACGAGCGGCTGCTTGCGTCCGTCCGCCGAAACCGCCACGGCACCGTCGCGGCCGTCCGCGCCGGTGGCCATGGCGTCGAGCAAGGCGCCCACGGCGGCGACTACCCGCGGCATGTCGCAGGCGAGCACGAGGGTCAATGGCGTCGGGGCCGCGGCCGTGTCGACAGCCAGGGCGGACAGTCCGGCGGCGATCGCGGCGGCGGGACCTGAGAATGGGGGATCCTCCCGGCAGCCCAGCACTCCCGGCGGGAGTCCGCCGCGATCCGGCCCCACCACGACAGTCCTGCGGGCGCCGCGGGCCGCCTGCAGTGACCGCTCAAGCAGGGTGGCGCCGTCGACCGTCAACTGGGACTTGGGCACGCCGCCAAGCCGGGAGGACCGGCCCCCGGCGAGGATAACGGCGTCGTATTCCACTCGCCCAGCCTAGCCGCAGCTGCTGTGACAGGTCCTCCGGGGCCGGGCTCAGTGCGCCGGGCTCAGTGCGCCGGGCTCAGTGCGCCGATTCGGGCAGAAGGAACGGGTCCCAGGCCGGGGTGGGCTTCTCCAGTTCCTTAATCTGCCAGATGGTGCCCTTCGGCGGCCCCGGAACGAAGCCTAGCTTCCAGCCCATTTCGGCGGGCGTGTGGTCACCCTTGGCGTTGTTGCAGCGCAGGCAGGCAGCGACGAGGTTCTCCCACGTGTCCGCACCGCCCCGGGATTTGGGCTGGACATGGTCGATGGTGTGGGCCGCCTTGGCGCAGTAGGCGCAGCGATGATTATCCCGGCGCAGAACTCCCCTGCGGCTGACCGCCGTCAGGGTGTTGTAGCGGGGCCTGATGTACCGGTTCAGCAGGATAACCGTCGGGCGGCCGAGGATGTCCTGTGGACCCACCACGGGGTCGTCCCCTTCGGCCACCACGCTGGCCTTTCCAGTCAGCACAAGCACCAGCGCCCGGCGGAAGGTGACTACCGCCAGCGGCTCATATCCAGCATTCAGAACGAGAGTGCGCATCCGCATACCTCTTCACGGCCGCACCCGCCAGGGGCACGAGGGCCGGCTGCCCTCTGCATGGTCGGGCTAAGGATCGACACCACAAGAGTAAACACCGAAGGCCCGGATTGCCGAATTTTTTCCTCGGCGGGATTTCCGTGCGCCGCCGGACGGCGGGGGCCACAACGCAAAGGACCCCTGCCGGGGGCAGGGGTCCTTCAGAATGCTTACGGCCGGAGTCGGGCTGCGTTTTAGCCGGTGTTAGCCGCCGACGCGGATGAAGACCGGACCGGAACCGACGTTGACGCTGTACAGCGCGGTGGTCCCACCGTTCCAGCCGCCGTGGACGGCCATGCCGTTGCCGACATAGACAGCGATGTGGGCCATGCCCATGCCGCCGTTCTGGTAGTAGGCGATGTCGCCCGGCTGCGCCTCGGCGGCGCTTACCGTACGGCCCAGGGAAAGGTATCCTGCCGGCCAGCCGTGGTAGTTGATGCCCACCGCAGCCAGCGCGTTCGTGACAAGCATGGTGCAGTCCTGGGAAACGCCCATCTGCGCGTAGGCAGCCGCAGCAATCGAAGCACCCATGCCGCTGACAGCAGCCGGAGCCTTGGCTGCCGGGGAGGCGGTTGCCGGAGTGCCGGTGGCCGCGGCGCCGCGGGCCGCGGTGCCGTTGGAAGCGGCGGTATCAGTGGAAGCGACAGCTTCCTGAACCTTGACGACGGGCTTGGGCGCCTCGACGACCGGAGCCGGGGCCGTGGTGACGGACGTCTTGTCGTAGGAGATCGCGATGCTGGAGGCCGCGGAGATCGTGGCCGGTGCGGTGGACTGTACTTCCATGGCGGAAGCGGAGGTCGATTCGCGCTGAACGTTGGTCTCGGCAGCGTTGGCTGCGATACCGCTGGTCAGGACCAGGCCGGAGGCTGCAGCGATAACCGCGGCCTGACGACCCATGCCACCGGCGTTCTCGCCGACGGCCTTGGCAATAACAGCCAGCGAGTTGGTCTGGGTGACCTCCGCGCGGTGGCGTGCAGTTGCACGAGTAGTCATTCAGTTCTCTCTTTCGTGAGCCTTGTGTCCGCGCTGTTGTACAGGCGGCACTGAGTACGCTCCGGCATCTTGGGGGTACGCCGGATCGCCCCGAAACGGGTTTCTTTAGCGAAGGGTGTACTGCGAAGACGCGCCAAAAGCGGGAACTGCGGTGTGCGATCCGGTCCGGGCGCCGGCAAGGGCAACACGGAGCATGGAGTGCAGCGGGCTCAATTGAGCCGCGCCAGCGCGAAAACGCGCAGCATTGTGGCGTGAAGACATGAAAGTAGCCTCTCCCAATGCCTACGAGGTGAGCTGTCGGATTCGGATGGGAGTCACCCGGCCGCGCTGCTTCCTGGGAAGCTTTGCGACTTAACCCCAAGGCCTTCTTGCGAAGACCAAAATTGGTTCCCCCGCCCCTGCCAGACGATGTAATGCGAACGGACCTTGAGCGGTGGCAGAGCTAGGCAATCCACTCAAGAGCGCCAACTTCGGAGAAGTTGGCGTGCTTCCTACGGTACAGCAGTCGGGACTCAATGTCACATTCAGATCACGGCGAGTCACAGAAATGCGAGTCGTCCATCGGCTCGGCTTAGAGCCAGCCCAGCGGGTCAACAACTTCTCCGTTGACCATTACCTCGAAGTGGAGGTGGCAGCCGGTGGAGGCGCCGGTGGTCCCGCTCATCGCCACCACATCGCCACGGGAGACCTGCTGGCCCACCCGCACGCTGGAGGACGACAAATGGTTGTACGTGGTCTCCAGGCCGTTGCCATGGTCGATCACGACGCGGTTTCCGCCGCCGTAAGGGTGCCAGCCGGTGAAAGTAACGGTGCCGCTGGCTGCGGCGTGCACGGCGGTGCCGCACTGGGCGGCGTAGTCCTGACCGCGGTGAAATTCCCCGACGGCCCCGGTGATGGGACTGACCCGGTAGCCGAACGGTGAGGCGGTGACCATGGAATCCAACGGCGCTCCGAGGCTGCCGGCGGAGGCTGCCCGGGTGATGGTGCCGGCCGACTGGGCGCCCAGCAACTGCTTGAGCTTGCCGTCCGGGTCGACCTTGGTACCCACGGCGGTGCGGCTGAAGTCGATCTGCGCGGCCGCGGCCTTCACTTCAGGCTGCATACCGGCAGAAACCGAGCCGGCGCGGGCGGCGTCGGCGGCCACTACGGGGCCGGTGGCCGGAACGGCGACGGTGAGGACCAGTCCGGTGGAGGCCAGTGCGATGCCGGCCTTCTGTCCAACGCCGCTGACGGTGGCGAAGTCTGCTATCTGCCGGAGCGGACTCCGGCGTCCGCGGCGTTCGTCCCGGCGCGCGTCGCGCGGGCGCTCGGCGTAGTGGACGTCGGCCGGGCGCGGCTCGGGAGCGGGACCGGTCGCACGACGGCGGCCCCTGACGGTCTGGATGGTCAAGTACGGTTCCTCTCTGGAGAGCCTGCGAAGTTAGCTGTCGGATTCGGGTCAGAGAGATCAAAGACCCGGTCCGCCGGAGCAGGCATCCAGGCACAAAGGAGTCGAAGGGACCCCTCGTGGAGTTTGCTTGCCGCTAGCGGACTTCACCCCAAGGCTGTTGGATCAACAGCCGGAAGTGGTTCCCCCGCCTCTGCCAGAAAGTGACTCGTGTACTGATCCGCTGGCAGAGCTCGGCTTCGGATCCGGTAACGCTTTAGTATCGGTGCTAGTGCTCAACTATAGGGGATCAAGCCGCGCGGTAATAAATCCGTGATCTCACTTGTGGACAACTTCCGGGCTTCCCCCGGGAGAATTACCGTGCCAGGTTACCCGAGCGTAACGAACACGTGGGCCGCAACCTCGGGCGGCAGCTCCAGGGCGCCCTCGAAGTCCGGCACCCGCACCGAGATGTACTCCCCCACGCGTTCCAGCGACACCTTGGCGCCGGGACGGATTCCACCCTCATCCAGCTGAACCAGCAGCTCCGGCTCCACCTGGATGGGCTCGGCCAGCCGGCTCACGGTGACCCGGGAATCGGCGCCGTAGCCGGCCATGGCGTCGAGCAGGTTAACCACACCGTCCGTGGTTTCCGCCGCCGGGAGGCCGCCGAGTTCGGCGAGGCCGGGGATCGGGTTTCCGTAGGGTGACACGGTCGGGTGGTTGAGCAGATCGAAAATGCGCCGTTCGACGCGCTCGCTCATCACGTGTTCCCAGCGGCACGCTTCCTCATGGACATAGGCCCAGTCAAGCCCGATGACGTCGGCGAGCAGCCGCTCGGCCAGGCGGTGCTTGCGCATGACACCGACGGCGCGCTTCCGGCCCGTTACGGTCAGTTCGAGATGCCGGTCCCCGGAAACCACCACAAGGCCGTCCCGTTCCATGCGGCCGATGGTCTGGGAAACGGTGGGGCCGGAGTGCCGTAGCCGTTCGGCAATCCGGGCGCGGAGGGCGACGATGTTCTCTTCTTCCAGTTCCAGGATGGTCCGAAGATACATCTCGGTGGTGTCGATCAGATCCGTCATTCAGCTCAGCTCCTCGAGCGCCGTCCTTGCGTCATTCCCACCGTACAGCGCGCAGGATGCGCCCGGGCGAGATCCGCCATACGTCACCGGACAGCCTAGCCTATTTTGAATTACTCCGGATAATTCGGGTCGCCGCCCGGTCGCACGCCGCTAACCGGGTCCCGGGGCCGAACGTTTGACGTCTCAGTGACCGGACTATGACGGACGTATTTCCTGCCCGGCCGGGCCCGTCGGGCAGAATAAATCAGGGCCGAAACGAGACCTGCCCAGGATCCGTCCGAGCCCCGCCACGCACCCAGCCGAAAATTGGAGCCACTGTGAGCGACACCAGCATCACCATCCCCGCGAACCTCCTGCCCAAGGACGGACGGTTTGGCGCCGGCCCGTCAAAGGTCCGTCCGGAGCAGATGGAGGCACTGTCGGCGGCGTCGGCAACGCTGCTGGGTACCTCGCACCGCCAGGCGCCGGTGAAGAACCTTGTGGGGTCGGTCCGGACCGGGCTGAGCGACTTCTTCCGCGCCCCAGAAGGCTACGAGGTTGTCCTCGGCGTCGGCGGTTCCACGGCGTTCTGGGACATCGCCAGCTTCGGACTCGTAGAGAACAAGGCGCAGCACCTGTCCTTCGGCGAGTTCGGCTCGAAATTCGCCGCGGCCACCAATAAGGCGCCGTTCCTGGCCGAATCCTCAATCATCAAGTCCGAGCCCGGTACCCGCCCAGGGTCGCGGGCCGAAGCCGGCATTGACGCCTATGCCTGGCCGCAGAACGAAACGTCCACCGGTGTCGCCGCCCCGGTCAAGCGCGTGGCCGGGGCGGACGAGGGCTCCCTCGTGCTGGTCGACGCCACCTCCGCGGCCGGCGGTCTGGATGTGGATGTGGCGGAGGCCGATGTCTACTACTTCGCGCCGCAGAAGAACTTCGCTTCCGACGGCGGACTGTGGCTTGGCCTGTTTTCGCCGGCAGCCCTGGAGCGTGCCGCCCGGATCAAGGCCAGCGGGCGTTGGATCCCGGACTTCCTGGACCTCCAGACCGCGATCGATAACTCGCGGCTGAACCAGACGTACAACACGCCGGCGCTGGCCACCCTGGTGACCCTGGATGCGCAGGTGCAGTGGCTCAACAGCAACGGCGGCCTTGACTTCGCCGCCGCGCGGACCGCCGATTCGGCCGGACGCATTTACCGCTGGGCTGAGGCATCCTCCTACGCCGCGCCGTTCGTGGCCAAGGCCGAGGACCGGTCCAACGTCATCGCCACGATCGACTTCGACGACTCGATTGACGCCACCGCCATCGCGAAGGTCCTGCGCGCCAACGGCGTCGTCGATACCGAGCCGTACCGCAAGCTGGGCCGCAACCAGCTGCGCATCGCCACCTTCGTGGCGATCGAACCCGCCGACGTCTCCGCGCTGCTCGAGTGCATCGACTTTGTGGTGGGCGAGCTCAAGCACTAACACCGGCGGGGTCCCGGCAGGGACGCGTCAGCGGTCGACGGCGTCGTCCGGGTTATCCACCCGGATGACGCCGTCCGTCGTTGCGGTACCCGCCGGGACGACCCGGAAGTACCGCAGCCCCCGGGCACGGCGGTTGAAGCCGATCCGCAGGTGCTTCGCCCGGACAATCCAGGCCATCCCGATCAGCGCGGCCGACACCCCGGCGGCGGCCGCGACGCCCATGGACCAGCGCGGGCCGGCGACGTTGGCCACCCAGCCCACCAGCGGTGCGCCGATCGGGGTGCCGCCCATGAAGATCGCCATGTACAACGCCATCACCCGGCCGCGCATGACCGGGTCCGTGGTGGTCTGGACGTAGCCGTTGGCGCTGGTCATCATGGTGATTGCAAACAGTCCGACGGGCACCAGTGCGACGCCGAACCAGAAGTAGTCCGGCGCCAGCGCGGCGATGCCGGAGGTCAGTCCGAAGGCGCCGGCCGCCCCGAAGATCACACGCATCCGTGGCTTCCCGCGCCCGGCCGAGAGCAGCGCACCGGCGAGCGAGCCGATCGCCATGATCGAGTTCATCAGGCCGAAGGCGCTGGCGTCCAGGCCAAACTCGGTGCCGACCATGGCCGCGATGAAGAGGACGAAGTTCAGTCCCAGGGTTCCGACGATGAACACCGCCACCAGGACCACCACAATGTCGGGCCGGAAGCGCACGTAGCGCAGCCCCTCGCGGATCCGGCCCTTGCCCGGGGCGGCCCGGGGCAACTGCCGCAGCGAGGCGGTGGGGATCTTGGCCAGGCTCAGGAGCAGGGCCAGGAACGTCACGGTGTTGACCAGGAAGACCCAGCCGGGCCCGATGGCCACGGTGAGCACACCGGCCACGGCCGGCCCGATCATCCGCGCCACGTTGAACGAGGCGCTGTTGAGTGCGACGGCGTTGGGCAGGTAGTCGTCGCGCACGAGTTCGGAGACGAAGGTCTGGCGCACCGGAGCATCCACGGCGGACACGACGCCGAGAAGCAGGGCGAAGACGTAGACGTGCCAGAGCTGCGCTGCTCCGGAGAGCACCAGGACGCCGAGGGCCGCGCTGAGCAGGGCCATCGCGGACTGTGTCAGGACAAGTAGCGTCCTGCGGTTGAAGCGGTCGGCGACCAGCCCCGCGATGGGGGCGAGAAAAAGCTGCGGGCCCAGCTGCAGGGCCATCGTGACGCCCATGGCGCCGGCATCCTGCGCGGTCAGGTGGTCGAAGACCAGCCAGTCCTGCGCGGTGCGCTGCATCCAGGTTCCAATATTGGAGACCAGGGCGCCGACGAACCAGATCCGGTAGTTCAGGACACCCAGCGATTGGAAGGTGGATCTCATGCCCGTGCCTCCCCCGGTGTCGGCGTCACTGTCAGTAGGCTCGGCGGCGTTTCAATCAGCCTGTTCCGCCGCGGCATCCGCGGACGGGGAATCCTGCGCCGACAAATCCTCTGAGTCGTCATCGTCCGCCGCGGCTTCCCCGGACGGGGTCTCTGCGGTGTCCTCCTGCTGCGCGTCTTCGGGGCGCACGCGTTCGGCCCACGGAACCCACTCCGGAGCCAGGATGGAGTCGTCGGAGGGCAGCAGGCCCAGCTCGTCGACCGTGACCGACTTGGAGCGTGAATTGCGCGTCAACACGGCGTACCACTGCCACCCGCCGTAACCGGGAACGAGTGACTCGAAAAGGTGCGTGACCAAACGGTCGCCCTCGCTCTTGGCGGCCAGATGCCGGCCGACCTGTTCCGCCGGGGCGATTCCCTCAACAGCGGCGCGCGCGACGTCGACGGAGGCGGCCAGGAAGGCGTCGGGCTTGCCGGTGCGCCAGACGGGGACGCCGTAGGGTGGCTTGGATCCTGCTTTGGCGCCGGCGGCCAAAGGGGCCGCGCCGGCCGCCGCGGCGGCGTTCTGCTCAGGTTCCGGTGTCATGGTGAGCCTTACGCGTCCAGCTCGTCGGCGACCTTGCGAAGCGCGGTCGCGATGGCCATGGCCTTGTTGCCTTCCGGATACTTCCCGGCGGACAGGGTTCCGGAGAGGTTGTCCAGCACGCTGACGAGGTCCTGCACCAGCGGCGCGAGGTCCTTCGCGCTGGGCCGTTTGGCCTTGGCAATGGACGGCGTCTTGTCCAGCACCCGCAGGCCCAGGGCCTGGGCGCCCTTGCGGCCGTCGGCCACGCCGAACTCCACCCGGGTTCCGGCCTTGAGTTCGGTTACGCCTTCCGGCAACGCCGACTTGGGCAAGAAGACCTCCTGGCCGTCTTCGCCTGCGAGGAATCCGAAGCCTTTGTCCTTGTCATACCACTTGACCTTGCCGGTGGGCACGTAATCAACCTTCTTCGTTCTGGGGACGCGGCCGACGGCCACCGCATCCGCATGGATATGCGGGTTCAGGGTGTGACCGCCCGGACCGTGCTGGTCTGTTCCTTCAAGGTTATCCTGCCTTGGCCACTTTGGCGGTTTGAGGCGCGGGCGGGAGCGGGGCTGTTAGCGTAGCCTCCATGACACCACAGCACCTCCGGCGGCCGCTCTTGATTCTTGCGGCGGCGGTTGCCGCGCTCTCCCTCGCCGCCGTCGGGGCCGTCATGGCCATGGCCTTCAACAACACCGTGGCCCCCGTGTGGATCACGTCCACAGCGCTCTACGGGCTGCCCGTAGCGTTCCTGCTCATGCTGGCCCTTGTGTTCGACGCCGTTGCTGCCCGGCGCCGGACGCGAGGGCACGGCGAACGGTAGCGTTGGCCTAATGTCCCTGATCCGCGCGCTCAGCAAGGAATTGCAGGCCCGCAGCGATGACTCGTTGCGGGCCCTGTTCGCCGCGCGGCCGGACCTGATTTCCCCCGCCGTGCCGGACTTCTCCGCCCTCGCCGCCCGGGCCAGCGGCCGGGTCAGCGTCCAGCGGGCGCTGGAACGGCTCAACCGTCCCGAAATGCAGGTCCTGGAAACACTGCACCTGCGCACCAACACCGACACCGGACACAGCGCTTCCGCGGCGACGCTCAAGAAGCTGATCAACGGCGCCAGCCTCGCCGCCCTGGAGCGGCTGCTCCAGTCCCTGCAGGAACTCGCCCTCGTGCACCGGGCCGAGCCCCCGCACGGCGTAACCGCGGCCGCCGGACGGCAGCGTTACTACCTTCCGATCGGCAGCCTCAAGGACGTCATCGGCATCTATCCGGCCGGGCTCGGACGAGGCTACACCGAACTTGTCCGGCTCCAGCCCGCCTTCGCGCAGCGCGTGGTGCATCTTGTCGACGAACTGCACCGTACCGGCAGTGATATCCCCCCCGCCGCCACACCGATGGAGGCGGCGCTGGCATTGCAGCACTGGACAGCCTCGCCGGAGGCTTTGCAAGCGTTGCTGGCCTCTGCGCCGGACCGCACGGCGGCCCTCCTGGCCCGCTTCGGAAGCTGGGCCATGGGCGCCGTCCCCCAGGCACAGCGGCGGGCGTCCGTGCTGCACGAGGGACCCGACGTCGGGCCGGTTGAATGGCTGCTGGCCCGCGGTCTGCTGGTGCCGCTGGACGCAGCGCACGTGGAACTTCCGCACAGCGTGGGCGTATCGCTCCGGGGCGGCTTCGTGATCGAGCACTTCGCCCCCAGCCCGCCGGTGCCACGGCTGGGAAAGACCAGCGCGGCACTGCGGCGCAACGCCGCCCTCGGCGCCATCGCCGAGACTCTGAGGCTGACAGGCGAACTGCTCCATGCCGTCCGGGAACAGCCGCTCGTCACACTGCGCAGCGGCGGGGTGGGCGTCCGGGAAATGAAGCGCCTCGCGGATGCCCTGCGGCTCGGGCTGCACGAGGCCGGCATGCTGGCGGAACTCTGCGCCCTCGCCGGCCTGCTCCGCCTGGATGTGGACAGTTCGGCCTGGATCCAGGCCCCGCAGCTGGAATGGCTGACGCTGCCGAGGCAGGAGCAGTGGCAGTGGCTGGTCAATGCCTGGCTCGCCAGCGAACGGGTCCCGTCGCTGGTGGGACAGCCGGTCAGCGGAGTCGCCACCGCGCAGCCGCACCGCGGGCCGGCCGGTACTGCCATCAACGCCCTCTCCGCGGAGGCGCAGCGGCCGGATGCCCCGGTGGTCCGGAGGCGGATCCTGGAGATTCTGAACGAGCTCACCCGGGAGGCGGACGCGGCGGACGGGGAGGCCCCGGTGCTTGACGCCGACGCCGTGCTGGAACGTGCCGACTGGGCGCAGCCGCGGATGGCCCGCCGCTTCAGTTCACTCATCCGCGGCGTCCTCGCCGAAGCCGAAATACTGGGCCTGATCGGCTCCGGCGCCCTGACCCAGATCGGTGCGGCGGTGGCCTCAGACCAGCCCGACGAAGCTCTCGCCATCCTGGGCGAGCACCTGCCGGCGGCGCTGAACCACGTGCTGCTCCAGGCGGACCTGACCGCCGTCGCCCCCGGCTACCTGGACCCGGAGCTGAGCGAAAAGCTCCTCACCATGGCGGACGCCGAGGGCCAGGGGCCTGCCACCATCTACCGCTTCTCCGTCGCCTCGGTCCGGCGCGCCCTCGACGCCGGGCGGGACGCCCGGGCGCTGCTGGACTTCCTGCGCGAGCACTCGGCCACCGCGGTGCCCCAGCCGCTGGAGTACCTGATCGAGGACACCGCAGCTCGTCACGCCCGGCTCCGGGTAGGTCCGGCGGCGAGCTTCATCCAGAGCGAGGACGAGACGGCCCTGCTGGAGCTGCTTCATACCACCGCGGCCGCCGGCCTCGGCCTGGCCCGGATCGCCCCGACCGTCCTGGTCTCGCCTGCCGCGCCCCGGGAAACCGCCCAGGTGCTTCGCGGCCTGGGCCTGTCCCCGGCGTTGGAGGACTCCGGCGCCGTTCTCCGGCTGCGCCGGAGCACCGCGGACCCGGGCGGCGCCCGGCCGGTCTACACCGCCCCGCGCACCGCCCCCGCGGACGCCGACGTCGACGCCCAACTCGCCCTGCTGAGGGACGGGCGGCCCGCCGGCGCCGGATCGCCGGCTGGCCACGGCACGGCAGGAGCGGCTGGCGGCGAGGCAGCGACGCAGCTGGGACTGGAGACCCTGCAGAAGGCGATCCGGCTCAAGCAGCGGGTGGTGATGAACGTGGTGGACAGCCTGGGGAATGCCCGCCGCGAAACGGTTGTTCCGGTGGCTGTGACCGGCGGCCGGGTCCGGGTGTTCGATCCGGCCAAGGAGACCGAGCGTGTGCTGTCCATCCACCGGATTATTGATGTTGAAGCCACAGAGGAACTACTGCAGTGAATGACGGGCCCCTGATCGTCCAGAGTGACAAGACCATCCTGCTGGAAGTGGACCACGCCCAGGCCACTGAAGCGCGGCACGCGATAGCGGCGTTCGCCGAACTGGAACGCGCCCCGGAGCATATCCACAGCTACCGCCTGACGCCGCTGGGACTGTGGAACGCCCGGGCGGCCGGGCTGGACGCCGAACAGGTGCTCGACACCCTGCTCAAGTACTCCCGGTTCCCGGTGCCGCATTCGCTGCTGATTGACGTCGAGGAAACCATGTCCCGCTACGGCCGGCTGCGGCTGGAAAAGGATCCGCAGCACGGCCTGGTCATGCGCACCTCCGACTACCCGGTCCTCGAGGAGGTCAGCCGGGCGAAAAAGATCGCCCCGCTGCTGGGGCCGCGGATCGACGCCGAGACGGTGGTGGTGCATTCCTCGCAGCGCGGACAGCTCAAGCAACTGTTGCTCAAGATCGGCTGGCCCGCGGAGGACTTCGCCGGGTACGTGGACGGCAAGCCGCACCCCATCATGCTCAACGAATCGGGCTGGAAGCTCAGGCCCTACCAGCAGCAGGCGACGGAGAACTTTTGGGCCGGCGGCAGCGGCGTCGTCGTCCTCCCCTGCGGCGCCGGCAAGACCTTGGTGGGAGCCGCCGCCATGGCCACCAGTTCCACCACCACCCTGATCCTGGTGACCAACACGGTGTCAGCGCGGCAGTGGAAGGACGAACTGCTCAAGCGCACCTCCCTGACCGCGGAAGAGATCGGCGAATACTCCGGCGCCGTCAAGGAGGTCCGTCCCGTCACGATTGCCACCTACCAGGTGCTCACCACCAAGCGCGGCGGCCTGTACCCGCACCTGGAGCTGGTGGATGGCAACGACTGGGGGCTCATCATCTACGACGAGGTTCACCTGCTGCCGGCGCCGATCTTCCGGATGACCGCCGATCTGCAGGCACGCCGCCGCCTCGGCCTGACCGCCACCCTGGTCCGCGAGGACGGCCGCGAAGGCGAGGTCTTCAGCCTGATCGGGCCCAAGCGGTACGACGCCCCCTGGAAGGACATTGAAGCGCAGGGCTACATCGCTCCGGCGGACTGTGTGGAGGTCAGGGTGGATCTACCCCGCGATGAACGGGTGGTCTACGCCATGGCCGAGGACGCGGACAAGTACCGGCTCTGCGCCACATCGGAGACCAAGATCGGGATCGTGGAGCGGCTCGTGGCCGAACACGCCGGCGAGCAGCTCCTCGTGATCGGGCAGTACATCGACCAGTTGGACGAAATCGGCGAGCGGCTGCAGGCGCCCGTGATCAAGGGCGACACCACGGTCAAGGAACGGCAGCGGCTCTTTGACGCGTTCCGCGCCGGCGAGGTCCAGACCCTGGTGGTGTCCAAGGTCGCCAACTTCTCCATCGACCTGCCCGAGGCGTCGGTGGCTATCCAGGTCTCCGGGTCCTTCGGCTCCCGCCAGGAAGAGGCGCAGCGGCTGGGACGGCTGCTGCGGCCCAAAAAAGACGGCCGGGCCGCACGCTTCTATTCGCTCGTGGCGCGGGACACCCTGGACCAGGACTTCGCCGCGAAGCGCCAGCGCTTCCTGGCCGAGCAGGGCTATGCCTACCGGATCATGGACGCCAAGGATGTCGGCGCCGGCTGAGCAACGGGGCCAGCGAGGGTGCCGGGCTCGGCGCCTGAGGCACTAGCTGATGCCGGAGGATCCGTCCCGCTCCATCTTGCCGGTCCGCGGATCCAGCTGGGGCCGCTGATAGGCGAACTCGCCGCCGCTGCGGCCGCCGAACGGCCGGCCGTGGTCCGCGAACTCTTCCCGGAAGTAGGCAAGGCACCATTCCCCCATCTGGAGCCGGGCACCCGTGCGCAGGGTTGAGCCGCCCGACGGCCCAAAGCTCCCGGTGACGGCGCCGTGCCGGACCAGGACGTACTCGTCATTCTCGTTGTGGACAATTTCCGCGTGGACAGGGTCAAGTCCCGGCAGTTGGAGGTTAGCCGTGGGGCCGCTTCCGATGCTGATCCGTTCCGCCTCCAGGTTGAATTCACGCGGCACCTGACCGTTCCACGACGCGGCGTCCTGAACGAAGATCAAGCGCGGGCGGCCGCTCCCACGGGTGTGGTGGGTGGTGGTGATCCGGCGGACGATCCTGCGCCTGACGGTTGGAAGTAACGGCAACGGGGTCTCCGGCGGGAGCAGCGAGATCGCCGCCGACCTCGACCGCCTTGCCTGTTTCACGAAGGGAGCGAGGGCGCCGACCTTACCGAGCCGGATGTGCGCGGACCGGGTGAGCAGCCCCTGCGCGCGGCTCCGGTTGATGGCCCCGAGACTAACGATCGGGCCCTGCGGGCCTTCCAGCACGAGTGTCAGCCCCTGTTCGGCGAGCTTTTTGGCCAACGGCCGCACCTGCCGGAGCGACGGCATCCGCTGCGACAAGGACGCGTCCAGGCCGCTGAGCCTGACCCGCAGTTCCGTCCCCGCCGCCTGAACCGAGCCGGAGGTAACGGCACCCGACGGTTCCGTTAGGGAGAACTCCAAATCGGCATCAACCCTGACCGGCCGTGTCATCTCAGCGTCGGTTCGCGTCGGATCCCGCCGCGTCCTTGTCGCTGGTCGTCACCCGGAGGCTGCCGTTGAGCTTCCAGGTGGCCCGGGGCGCATCCGGTCCGATGTCCCGGGGCACCTCCACTGTCATGTCGACGAATTCGTAGTTGATGGCCGCACCCTTACCCGTCAGGTAAGACCACATTTCCTCCGCAAGGTCCGCCCAGTCATGGATTGAACGGTTGGCTGCTGTGTCGGCAGGCCCGGAGGCAGGTGTTGTTGCTTCAGTCATTGTGTCTTCACTCCACCTAGAGGGGACGGGCCCCGGCTGGCACCGGGCGATGGCGCCACTCTAGTCCGGCGTTCTCCCAACGGGAATCCCTGCACCGAAATTGCCTTGACCGGATCGGTGCTAATCTCCACTCAACACACATCTGACTCCCAGAAAACTCACAGAGTCTGGGAGCATCATGGGAACCATGAAAAAGAACGGTCCCGAAGCCAAGCTGCTCGTCGTCGATGATGAACCCAACATCCGTGAGCTGCTGTCTACCTCGCTGCGCTTCGCAGGGTTCGAGGTTGTCTCTGCCGGCACCGGGCGCGATGCCCTCGCCGCCGCTGAGCTGCACGCCCCGGACCTCGCCGTCCTGGACGTGATGCTGCCGGACATGGACGGGTTCACCGTCACCCGCCGGCTGCGCGCCTCAGGCAAGCACTTCCCGGTGCTGTTCCTGACCGCGAAGGACGACACCGAGGACAAAGTCACCGGCCTCACCGTCGGCGGCGACGACTATGTCACGAAGCCGTTTAGCCTCGACGAGGTGGTGGCCCGCATCCGAGCAGTGCTGCGGCGCACCCAGCCGCTTCAAGACGACGACGCCGTCATCCGCGTCGATGACCTGGAGCTCGACGACGACGCCCACGAGGTGCGCCGCGGCGGTACCGTGATCGAGCTGTCGCCCACCGAGTTCAAGCTGCTGCGTTACCTCATGCTCAACCCGAACCGGGTGTTGTCCAAGGCCCAGATCCTGGACCACGTCTGGGAATACGACTTCAACGGCGACGCCTCAATCGTGGAGTCCTACATCTCCTACCTCCGGCGCAAGGTTGACATCGACCCCGAGGTGCCGGCCCTGATCCAGACCAAGCGGGGCGTCGGCTACGTGCTGCGGACGGCTGAGAAGCGCTGACCTTGCTGGCACGTTGGAGGGCGGCGTCGCTGCGGTCGCAGCTGGTCGCGATCATGATGGGACTGATGCTCGTGGCCCTCACGGCCACGGGCGCCGGCACGCTGGCCCTGGTGCACAGCTTCCTGCAGGGCCAGGTCGACGACAAGCTCAAGGCCGCCGTCGGAACGGCCCGCCAGCAGCAGTCCTTCAGCCAGTTGCAGGACCAGAACCCGAACGTGCCCACCGACTATTCGCTGGTGCTTTTCAGCCCGGGCCAGTCCTTCTACGTCTTCGGCGGCAGCAAGAGCTCCCGCCCGGCGATCGGCAGCATCAGCCCCGACGAGGCCCGCAGCCGCGATGAGGTTCCCTTCCAGGTCGGCGGGACCGACGGCCGCAACTGGCGGGTAGTAGCGGTCAATGTGGTCGACGGCAACCAGCACGCCGCCGTCGTGGTGATCGGGCTGCCGCTCTACCCGGTGGATTCGGTGATGGAGCACGCCACGCTGGTGGTGGTGGGCGTGGGCCTGCTGACCCTGGTGCTCGCCTTCTTCATCGCTACCTGGACCGTCACCCGGTCCTTCCGTCCACTGGCCCGGGTGGAAAAGACCGCCGCCGCCATCGCCGCTGGTGACCTTTCCCGGCGCGTGAAGGTCGAGAACCCCGACACCGAGGTCGGGCGGCTGGGCAGGTCCTTGAACGCCATGCTGGCACATATCGAGTCGGCCTTCGCGGCGAGGATGGCCTCCGAGGCGAGGATGCGCCGCTTCGCCGCCGACGCCTCCCACGAATTGCGCACTCCGCTGGTCACCATCCGCGGCTTCTCCGAGCTCTACCGCCACGGCGCCCTCGCCACCCCGGAGGACGTGGCGACCGCGATGGGGCGGATCGAAAGCGAAGCCAAGCGGATGGGGGCCATGTTGGAAGACCTGCTCCTGCTGGCGCGGATCGATGAACAGCGCCCGCTGCAGCAGACGCCAGCGGACCTGCTTCTGCTGGCCCATGACGCAGTGGTGGACACCCAGGCCAGCGACCGCAGCCGGGTGATCTCGCTCTGCGGGCTCGACGGCGACACCGGTGCCCCGGCCCCAGTGATGGGCGACGAGTCGAAGCTTCGTCAGGTCATCGGCAACCTTGTTGGCAACGCGCTGCGCTACACGCCGGACGGCAGCCCCATCGAACTCGCCGTGGGGGTTCGGACTGATGCTTCCGGGGCGCGCCGCTCAGTGGTCGAGGTTCGCGACCACGGGCCCGGCGTCCCGGAAGATGAAGCCTCCCGGATCTTTGAGCGCTTCTATCGTGCGGACACGTCCCGGACCAGGGAGACCGGCGGCAGCGGCCTGGGACTGGCGATCGTCGCAGCCATTGTCGGCTCGCACTCGGGCAAGGTCCGCGTCCGACCGACCGACGGCGGCGGCGCCACCCTGGTGGTCAGCCTCCCGTATCTTGCCGAAGCGGAGCCGCGGGAGTCAGCGATGGAGGCTTCCGCCGCGGACGAGGACACCGCCGACGCCGGTACTGAGGATGAGCCCGCCACGGATGTCCGCGCTGCGGAGGTGGCCACTGCGGGAACCGGGCCGGATGCGGCTGCAGTGGGCGCACCGGGCCTTGAACCGGGCTTTGAACCTCGGGTCGACCGCGGCGGCGCTGTGCGCGGCTAGCGTTTTCCACATAGGAAGGCTGCCTGCTGGGACCGGGCCGTGCGGCTGCCTAGGCTCGAAGAGTCCGGAAAATCCGGGCGATTCCACCCCAGGCAGCCGGGGATCCCGCTCCCCCTGAGTTAGTCGGGATGCCCGGCTGCCTGCCAGCACACTCGAAAGGCCCACACGTGAGCATCATTTCCGTCGACACCGAACAACTCCAGCTCAAGTCCGCCAACGTCCAGGCCACCGTCGAACGAATCAGCGCCGACGTGCAGGCCATGAAGCGCGGGCTGGACGAACTGCAGGCAAGCTGGCGCGGGTCCGCCGCCGCCAACTTCCAGGCCCTGCTCGCCGAATGGGCGCTGACCCAGGGCAAGGTCGAGGCCTCCCTGGCCTCGATCAACCTCGCCTTGAACTCTGCTGCCGCCAACTACGCTCAGGCGGAGCTCAACAATGCCCAGCGGTTCAGCTAGCTGCAGGAGCGGGGCCCGCCCAACCGGGTATGGTCTTCGCCGGTGCGGACCGTTCCGGGCGGGTGCGGCCGCTAGGCCTCAGGAGTGCCCTGGTGGAAGCGCAGCCGCCACTGGACGCCGTCAAGGACCCAGAGCGAGCTACGCAGCACCGTCCCGGAGCGGGTATGGCTGCGGAGCGTCAGGAGTACGCTACCTTCACTGATGCGTTCCGCGGCCAGGAGCTCCAACTCAGCGGGGACGCCGGGGGCGTCCTCCAGTTCCATCATCATCTCGTCGCGAGTCCACAGCCGTCCCGAACTGCCGATCTCGGTGAAATCCGGGTGCAACAGCACGCCGGTGCGGCCCAGGTCGGCCCGGGTCCCGGGGAGCAGGAGCTCACGTTCCAGGGCCTCCACGATTGCCTCCGCGCCTTGTTCCGGGCCTGCGGCACGGGTTTCTTCCTCCAGCTCGCTGAAGAGGTCCGGTTCGGCAAAGAGACTTGATGCGCCAAACAGGGTGGGTTCGCCGACCATTTCCCGGATTCCGGCACGGGCGGCCTGCGGGGCGGCCTGGGCGACCCGATTGCCTGCCGACGAAGCAATCTGCGGGGAGTACGGAGGCGGAGCGGCCTGGGCGGCTGCGTCGCCGGCGCGGACAAATCCCGGACCCTGCCGGGGGGCCACGCCCTGCTGGTAAGCGCCCGCGGCGGCCCGGGCGCGCTCGTCCGCTGCCTCGTTGAGGTCGTGGCCGGCATGGCCGCGGACCCATTCGAAGGTGTATCTGCGCCCGCTGAGCGCCTGGTCGATTTCCTTGAGCAGCTCAACATTGAGCACCGGCTTGCCGTCGGACTTCCGCCAGCCCTTCCGCTTCCAGCCCGGCATCCACTTCGTCACCGAATTGATGACGTACTGGCTGTCGCACAGAATGTGCAGTGCCTCGTCCGGGACATGGGCCGTGGCCCGGAATAGGTCCAGGACAGCCATCAGCTCGCCCTGGTTGTTGGTCCCGTGCGGCCAACCACCGGCATGCCAGCACTCGTCGTTCACGTACCAGGCCCAACCGGCCGGACCGGGATTTCCTAAAGCCGAACCGTCGGCCGCTGCAGTAATCGTCACTGCACCATCCTGTCAGACTGCCGCGGCCCCCACGCCCGCCACCCCAGCTCAGGATGCCCGGGATCCGCCGCCGGAGGTGGCGGCTTGGAGTTTAACGCCGACGGCGGCCCCACCAAGAGGTGGGACCGCCGTCGTCGAACGGGCCGACGCTGACTGAAACTGCCAGACCGGGTCGTTCAGGGCCGGGTGGCCGGGTGGTTAGAAACCGCCCATGCCGCCCATGCCGCCCATGTCGTCGCCGCCGCCCATCGGGGAGCCGCCCTTTTCGGGCTTGTCGGCCACAACGGCCTCGGTGGTGAGGAACAGGCCGGCGATGGACGCCGCGTTCTGCAGGGCAGAGCGGGTGACCTTGACCGGGTCGTTGATGCCGGCGGCCAGCAGGTCGACGTACTCGCCGGTGGCTGCGTTCAGGCCGTGGCCTGCGGGCAGGCCGCGGACCTTGTCCACGACGACGCCGGGCTCAAGGCCGGCGTTGAAGGCGATCTGCTTCAGCGGTGCGTCAATTGCAACGCGGACGATGTTCGCGCCGGTTGCTTCGTCGCCTTCGAGCTGCAGGTTAGCGAATGCCTTGGCACCGGCCTGAATCAGGGCAACGCCACCGCCGGCGACGATGCCCTCCTCGACGGCAGCCTTGGCGTTGCGGACTGCGTCCTCAATGCGGTGCTTGCGTTCCTTGAGCTCAACCTCGGTTGCGGCACCGGCCTTGATGACTGCAACGCCGCCGGCCAGTTTGGCCAGGCGTTCCTGCAGCTTCTCGCGGTCGTAATCGGAATCGGAGTTCTCGATCTCGGCGCGGATCTGGGACACGCGGCCGGCGATCTGGTCGGCGTCGCCTGCACCCTCGACAATGGTGGTCTCGTCCTTGGTCACAGTGACCTTGCGGGCGCGGCCCAGGAGTTCGAGGCCGGCGGTCTCAAGCTTGAGGCCGACTTCCTCGGAAATGACCTGGCCACCGGTGAGGATGGCGATGTCCGCGAGCTGGGCCTTGCGGCGGTCACCGAAGCCCGGGGCCTTGACGGCGACGGACTTGAAGGTGCCGCGGATCTTGTTGACGATCAGGGTGGCCAGGGCCTCGCCCTCGATGTCCTCGGCAATGATCAGCAGCGGCTTGGAAGACTGCATGACCTTTTCGAGGACTGCAACCAGTTCCTTGACGTTGGAGATCTTGGAGTTGACGATCAGGATGTAGGGGTCCTCGAGGACCGTTTCCTGACGCTCGGCGTCGGTGACGAAGTAGGCCGAAATGTAGCCCTTGTCGAAACGCATGCCCTCGGTCAGTTCCAGCTCGAGGCCGAAGGTGTTCGACTCCTCGACGGTGATGACGCCTTCCTTGCCGACCTTATCCAGGGCTTCGGCAATCAGGGCGCCAATTTCGTTGTCACCGGCAGAGATGGACGCGGTGGCGGCGATCTCTTCCTTGGTTTCGATTTCCTTGGCGGACGCCAGGAGCTCGCGGGTGACCGCTTCGACAGCCTTTTCGATGCCGCGCTTGAGCGACAGCGGGTCAGCGCCGGCCGCGACGTTGCGCAGGCCTTCCTTGACGAGGGCCTGGGCCAGCACGGTGGCCGTGGTGGTACCGTCGCCGGCGACGTCGTCGGTCTTCTTGGCAACTTCCTTGACCAGCTCGGCGCCGATCTTCTCGTAAGGATCGTCCAGCTCGATCTCCTTGGCGATGGAAACACCATCGTTGGTGATCGTGGGGGCGCCCCACTTCTTTTCGAGGACGACGTTGCGTCCACGCGGGCCGAGGGTGACCTTGACGGCGTCGGCGAGGATGTTCAGGCCCCGCTCAAGACCGCGGCGTGCCTCTTCATCAAATGCAATGATCTTGGCCATAACGGCAATAGTCCTTTCGGGACAGTCGTTAAGAATGAACCTTGGTTGCGGTGCCCGCGACGGACGATTCCTGTCCGGCAGCCTCTGTATGCCGCCGGACCGGGGATCTCACCCCAGCCAGGTATTTCTTTCGCTCCCGGTCTTCCCGCCGCCACGTCGCAACGGCAGAACCGGGGCGTCGTGTTAGCAGTCAATACGCGGGAGTGCTAACTCAATAATTAGCACTCCCCCGGGGAGAGTGCAAGCAGTGGTTGCCCTAGAAGCCGCCACCACGGCCCGCTCTTCGCTAGGAGCGATCAGGAGCCGGCGCTGCGGGACGTTTCGGCGCCCGTCATCTTGGCGTTGTTGTCCGCGCCGTAGCTGTAGACCATGTAGCCGGCAGCGGTGACGTCGCCGTTGCTGTCGAAATTGATCGGTCCGGACTGGCCGTCGTAGTCGGGGTGCTTGCCGGCGCGGAGTGCGGCCACACATTCCTGGTATGACCGGCAGGTCTGGGCCTCCCCGGAGGACTGCCCGGACGAACCCGTCGTTCCGCCGGAGACGGAGATCAGCTTGGCGGCGATGGAGGCCCCGGCATCGTCGCCGGCCGCGGCGGCGGCGATCGCTGCTAGAAGGACGGCGTCGTAGGTCTCGGCCGCGAACGCCATGTCCTTTAGGCCGGGATCGACGGCCACGAGTTCGGCCTGGAAGTGTGCCGACGGGAACATGCCGGGAAGAATCCCGCGGGCACCGTCCAGGGCCCTGGAGCCGAGGCCTTGTCCGTACTGGTTGACCGCTCCGTCGCTCAGGATGAGTTTGCGCCCTGCCAGCCCCGCATTGTTGAGCTCGGCGATGGCCCCCTGGGCGCCGTCGCGGGCCACCAGGATGACGGCGTCCGGGGAGACCGCCTTGGCGGCTGCTGCCGCCTGTTGCGCCTGACCGGCCTTGAATTCAGCGTCGACGGCGGTGCCCAGGCCGGCGGCCTTCGCGGCCTCGGAGACGGCCAGGGAGACCTCCTTGCCGTAGCTGCCTTCCTCGTGCACGACGGCAATGGTCTTGGCGCCGCCGTCCTTGGCAAGCTTGACCAGGACCGAAGCCTGCGCCACGTCGGCGGCGACGGTCCTGAAGTAGTAGCCGCCGCTCTTGAATTTGCTGAGCCCCGGCGCGGTGTTAGCCGGAGAAATGATCGCGACCTTGGCGCGCGAGAGCACGTCAATGGCATCGGCGGCGCGGCTGGAGTCGGTGGGTCCGATCACCACGTCGGCCTTGGCGGCGACGAGGTCCTTGGCTTGGGCGGCGGTATCAGTGCCGATCGATTCCGGCAGCAGTTCCACAGGCTTTCCCTTGTGGCCGCCGGCGGCGTTGATTTCCTTGACCGCGAGCCTGGCGGCTGCTAGCTGGGGCGCGTTGAGGAAGCCTTGTTTGCCGGTGTTGTCCAGGATCAGGCCGATCCGCAGGATGCCGTCGCCGCCTGCTTCTACGACGTCCGCCCGGGCGTTGCCGGTGGGCCCCGCGCAGGCGCCGAGGACCATCGCGGCGGCAATACCTGCGGCAGCGCCACGGCTGAACCGCAGGGCATTTAGTCGGCCGCTGACGCTCTTGCGGACATTGTCCGCTGGGAAGAGCGACACTAGGCGGGCCGGACGCTTTCGGCCTGCGGGCCCTTTTCGCCTTCGCCAACTTCCAGCTCTACACGCTGGCCTTCGGCCAGGGCACGGTAGCCCTCGCCCGCAATTCCGGACCAGTGCACGAACACTTCGGCCCCGGAGCCGTCCACGGTTATGAAGCCGTAGCCCTTGTCTGCGTTGAACCACTTGACGGTCCCCAATGCCATGTTCTCCACACTTTCAGCTAGCTTGCTCACGGCGCACCTCGCTGCGCGCCGCGGCCTGCGGAACGAAGTCCGCTGCCACTGTAACCACACGCGTGCGGATCGGCGCGGCCGGGCCCCCGGTCGTTCCAGAAAGTTACTCAGGCGTAACCGGGCCCGCGGCGGCGGTCCCGTCCCTTAAATCCGTTCCCTAAATGAAGCCTGGACCCAGGACGACGACGAGCGGCATCTTAAAGTCCGCGGAATCCACGAGCGTAGCGATCCCGAGGAGGGAGCCCAGCGCTTCGGCGTTGGCTTTCTGCGCCGGACCGTCGTAGAAGACCACTGAGGTCCGCTGCGGTGTGCCCGCCCAGTTGCCGAGCGGCCCGAGGCCCCACCCGGCAGAGGTGACAGTCGTTCCGACGCGGCCGGCCAGGCCCGCCGTCGTGGTTCCGTTGTAGACGGCCACCGGTTGCGTCTTGTCCACGACGGCGGTCGACGTCGCTGTGGGGGACGGCGTTGAGCCCGCAGGGGCGAGGCTGCCGGTTGGCTCACCGCTGGCGGACGGCGTCGGGGCCGCCGCGGGAGTGGTGGGGGCCGTCGATGCGGCGGCGTGGTTGCCGGCCTGGTCCGCTGCCATAGCGGAGCCGCCGCCGACAGACCCGAAGCCGAGCTTGGGCAGCAGCAGGAAGGCAACCAGGCCGATTGCGAGGGCCGCGGCCCCGGCGGCGAGAATCGGACCCAGACGGCGGGAGCGGGGTGCGGAGACTGTCCGGTGGACACCCTGGCGCGCAGAGGTTTCCGGGACCCGATCGAATTCATCCCGAGCGTATTTGGTCATGGTAAAACGACGTCCTTGCTGATTTCTGGCTGATAGCTCGCCGCCGGAATCCGCACGGAATTCCCCTTGCGGCCCGGCTTCCCACGGTTTTAGGCGTCTGAACCCAGGCGGCGTGCGGTGCGGGCACGTTGTCGTGACGTACGTAGTCTACGCAATCTCTTGACCAGCATGGGATCGTGCGCCAGCGCCGCCTCGGTATCGATCAGGGCGTTGAGGATCTGGTAATAGTGCGTGGCCGAAAGGTCAAAGAGCTCCCGGACGGCCTGTTCCTTGGCGCCCGCGTACTTCCACCACTGCCGCTCCAGGGCGAGCATCTGCTGGTCCCGGCTGCTCAACGGCGAGTCTTCGGCGGCCGACGGCGGCATCGGGTCGGCGTGTTCCGCCGGCCGGTACTCGGGTGCTGCTTCGGCCACGACACACTCCTTGACTCGTTCCGGTAGGTCTCCCATATGTTACGGCCGAACGACAACGTTGTCATTTGAGGGGCCGGGCCGGTCCCGGGACGAACTGCAAGAATGGGACCGTGCCCACTTCGTTTGATCCCACTGCGTTTGAACCGACCGGGTTTGAGCCCACTGCGTTTGATCCCGCTGGTGATCCCGCTGCGCTTGAGCCCACCGGGTTTGAGCCCACTGGTGATCCAGCTGCGCTGTTCCGGCTTGAACCCGAGGCTCCCGGGTCCGCCGGCTTCGCGGAGCTGGCCCGACTGCCGCTGGAGGGGCTGATGGCGCCGGACTGGGCCGCGGCGCTGGCGCCGGTGCAGGGGCCGTTACGGGAAGTTCTCGAGTTCCTCGCCGCCGAGGCAGCCGACGGCCACGAGGTACTGCCGCCGCCGGCGAAGCTGCTGAGGGCCTTCCGCCAGCCGCTGGCCGGGGTGCGGGTGCTGATTGTGGGCCAGGATCCGTATCCGACGCCGGGCCACGCCGTCGGGCTGTCCTTCGCAGTGGACGGCTGGACCCGGCCGATCCCGCGCAGCCTGGCTAACATTTACAAGGAGCTCGACGCCGATCTGGGTCTGCCGCCGCGGGTGCACGGTGACCTCGGCCGATGGTCGGAGCAGGGAGTGCTGCTGCTGAACAGGGTCCTCAGCGTCCGTGCCGGAACTGCCGGTTCGCACCGTAAAAAGGGCTGGGAGGCAGTCACGGCGGCCGCCATCCGTGCCGTCGCGGACCGGCGCGGCGACGACGGCGGCCCCGTGCCCCTCGTGGCCGTCCTCTGGGGCAAAGACGCCGAGGGAGTGCGCCCGCTGCTGGGCTCGTCCGCAGTGATCGCCAGCCCGCACCCCAGTCCCCTCTCGGCCGCGCGCGGCTTTTTCGGCTCCCGGCCCTTCAGCCGGGTCAATGCGCTGCTCACCGCCCAGGGCGGCGGCGTGGTGGACTGGGAACTGCCGGCACTACCCTGACCGGGTCCTTGGCTAGGCTTAGCTCCATGACCTCTGCCCCTGCCGCCGCCACGGCCGGCCGCCGCTCCCGGCCCCAGACCAACCTCACAGTCCTGCGCCGCGAGCATCTCTCGCCGCACATGGTCCGGATCATCGCCGGCGGCTCCGGCTTCGCCGCCTACGTCAACAACTCCTATGTGGACCGCTACGTCAAGATCGTGTTCCCGCAGCCGGGCGTCGACTACCCGCAGCCGCTGGACCTGGCGGCCATCCGGGAATCCCACCCGCGGGAGCAGTGGCCCTGCACCCGCACCTACACCGTCAGATGGGTTGACGAAGCGGCCGGCGAGCTCGCCATCGACTTCGTGATCCACGGCGATGAGGGCCTGGCCGGGCCGTGGGCCGCCACCGCCCAGGCTGGCGACGCCCTCGTCTTCACCGGGCCTGGCGGGGGCTACAACCCGGATCCGGAGGCCGACTGGCACCTGTTCGCGGGCGACGAGTCCGCTCTGCCGGCGATCAGCGCCGCCATTGAGGCACTCCCCCGGGACGCCTGCGGGCTAGCATTCCTGGAAGTTGACAGCGACGCCGATATCCTCGAACTCGACGCGCCCGAGGGCCTAGAGCTGCGCTGGCTCCTGCGCCGCGGCGCTCCGGCCGGAAGCACCCAACTGCTGGCGGACGCGGTGGGAGCCGCCACGTGGCCTGAAGGACGGGTCCACGTCTTCGCGCATGGCGAGCGCGGCTATATGAAGGGCCTGCGCGAGGTGTTGTACACCCAGCGGGGGCTTGAACGCAGCCAGGTCTCGCTGTCCGGTTACTGGGCCACGGGCCGGGTGGAGGACGACTTCCAGGCCGAGAAGAAGTTGCCGATAGGCAAGATCTAACAGCGCAGGTTCAGGCTGACCCGGGACTCGTCCCGGAACAGCCTGAACCTGCTAGCGGCGCCGGGCCCGACGCCGCTCGTTGCTGGCCAGGCTCCGGGTCAGCGGCCGCGCGAGGGTATCGCCGAGTACGATGCCGGCCGCCACCCCGAGCACAATCGCCGCAGCGTTGAGCATCCCGCCGGCGCCCGCCAGGATTTCGGATTCCTCGATGGTCAATACATACATGGAACGGAATATAGTCAAGCCCGGCAGCAGGATGAGCGCCGCGGGTACGGCGACAACCAACTGCGGAGCGCCCATCCGGAGGGCGACCACGCGGGCCAGCAAGCCGATGACGACGGCGGCGAGGGCCGGCGCGAACCGCGGGCCGACGCCGGCGGCCGTGCCGCCGACCAGGACCAGATGGCCGACGACACCGACGGCCGCCGTCGGCAGTAACAGCTTGGGCGAGGTCTGCTCAGTGACGCCGATCGCGACAACAGCGACCGCCACCAGCGCGACCAGCGCCCACAAGGGATACTTCGGCGGGAATGTTTCGGTGACGTCGATGGGTTCCATCCCGGTCATCGCCCCTACGACGAAGGCGACCGCGATCCCGGACACGAGCGCTCCGAAGGTCAGCATGGTGGACAGGAACCGGCCGGCCGCAGTGACCGGGAAGCCGTTGATTGCATCCTGCACGGACGAGACCAACCGCCCGGTTGGCAGGAGCAGCAGGATCCCGCCCACCACCACGATTGCCGGGGCTATCTGGATCCCCACCGGGCTCCCGAAGCGCCAGAGCAGCAGCGCGATCAAGGTCACGACGAAGGAACACGACGCAGTGATGAAGAAGTCCGGGGTGCGCCAGCGGCCCAGCTGCCGCGCCAGCAGGCTGATCACCAGGTTGGAGAGGAACGCGATGCCGGACGCAGCCACGCCGCCGCCGAGCACGCCGACGAAGACCGCGGAAAACACACCGAAGGCCACGGTGACCAT
The DNA here is from genome assembly GCF_040546245.1 of Arthrobacter sp. UYEF3. Lineage (NCBI taxonomy): Bacteria > Bacillati > Actinomycetota > Actinomycetes > Micrococcales > Micrococcaceae > Arthrobacter > Arthrobacter sp. UYEF3. Next base: position 76,506 of record NZ_JBEPNK010000002.1, on the reverse strand, counting down.
CCAGCGCGGGAACGGCTTCGAACTGTGCGTAATGTCTTCGAGCCGACGCACCGCTTCTTCGCGGCCCATTCCACCGGCCACGATATCCGTGACCAGTTGGTGGACCTGGGCCAGACCGGCGTAGTTGTTGGTCCAGGACCGCACCACGCGCAACAGCGAGATGGGGGTCTGGTCCCTGGGTGCATAGTTGATGGCCACCGACTGGTTGGTGATGTCCACCTCGATGTACTTCAACCCCAGCGCGGCAGTTATGGCGATGATGCTGGTTTCCACTTCGAGGGCGCCAGCACCGTACCGGAACATGGATTCGGCCAGTTTCAGGGCGAAGTCGATGGTCTTGCGGGCGGAGGTGTCCACCCCGCCGACCTGGATCATCGGGTTGGCGTAGGGGCTCCCGGCCAGCCGGTCAACGATGCTCAGCGGCGCCGTCGGCGGATTCTCGCCCTGGACCAGCCTGCGCAGCATGCGCTTGGCGGCGGCGTTCTGGCGCACCTGCAAGGGCGACATCGGTTCGGTCCGGGGCAGGCCGTCCGGGTGCTGCCCGCGGCGGCCGTCGGGTGGTTTGTTCATTCCGGCCTCCTCATTTCAGTTAGCGGGCGTTTAGTAGAACTGCTGGCCTGTGCGCCGCGTGTACAGCTGGCGCGCCACGCGCTCCCCGGCCGCCAGCCAGGCCTTGTACTTCAGCGGGCTCAGGACCTGGTCGTAGCAGCCGACGAAGTCGGTGACCGTCTTGCTAAAGCTGGTCTTAAACAGCCCCAGGCCATGGAACGGGTTGGAGGTGTCCTTCAGCTTGTCGCTGGGCGGGGTGCCACAGAAGTCGTATTCCGTGCAGCCCAGTTCCTTGAGCTGGTTGATGGCCGTCCACTGGACCAGGTGCGAATCGCCGTACTGTCCGCGTTTCTGCAGGGACCCGCCGTCCTTGTAGGTGGCCTTCCGTCCGTAGTTGATCACGAACGCGCCCACCGAGGGCAGCCCGTTCTCATAGACGAACAGCAGCCGGCCCTGGCCGCGGGCCAGGAAGTTGGACCAGAACTGGCGGTAGTACTCGTATTCGCGGACCCTGACCTGGGATTTGGCCTCGACGGTGGTGGTCATCAACGCATACATCGCCCGGAAGTTTTCCTCCGTGGGCTCCGCGTTGTGGACCTCGACCTCCTCGCGGATGGCCCGCCGGACGGCGTTGCGGCCGCGCGAATGCAGGTTGCGCAGCAGCTGGTTTTCCTCCGGTGAGATGTCCAGCAGCGCGGTGGAGTCGTTGGGCTGCAGGTTGGGCGTCTTGACCAGCCCGGCGCCTTCGATGACCCGCCCGGCCTCGTCGGAGAGGATGATGTCCGGCTCGATCTTGATAGCGAAGACACCGAGCCCGGCGCGCTTGACGAAATCGGCGTTGGCTGCGGCAATGCCGGGGATGTCGTCCACCGACGCGACATCGGGTCCCTTGATGAGGTACCAGAGCTTGCCAAGGACGGGGAAGGATTTCTCCAGGACCAAGTTGTAACTCGTGAAGTCTGCCGTCTCATAGACCAGGTGGAGGGGCTTCCAGCCGAAGTTCTGCTTGACCTCGGCGAAAGCCTCGGACTGAAGCAGATTCCCGCCGTTGGGGTTCGCAATGACATGCGTGTCCCAGTTGGCGACCTCTTCGGCGGAGGCAAAGCGGGCGGTGAATTCTCGCAAGGGTGCGGTATCCAATCTTCGCGGTCGAGCTTCGGCGGCATGGCTGGCATGCAGCCTTAAGTCTATCGGGAGGCCGGAGCGCTCAGGCCCCGGGGCCGGTGTTCGCCTCGTCGCTGGACTTGTGGGCTGCTCTGCACGACTAGCTCAGCACGCCACCATGTTTACGCCAGCCGAACAGTCGATCCAGGGCCACTTTGGCACTGACACGCCGCCGATGAACCCCGGGGTTGCCCAGCCGACGGTTCAAAGTGCCCCCGAAATGCTGGTTACCCGGTCGTCACTGCCAGCCGGTGGCGGCGCGCCAGCACTCCGCGAGGGCCTCGGCTAGCGTGGCTCCGGTTGATGGACGACGTCGTCGTCGTACCCATGCTGCTCAGGCTCCCCTGGCCGGGGCGGTGACGGACTCAGCATTCGACGACGTTGACGGCGAGGCCGCCCATGGCGGTTTCCTTGTATTTGGAGGACATGTCTTTGCCGGTTTCGCGCATGGTGACGATGACTTCGTCGAGGGAGACCCGGTGGGTGCCGTCGCCCCAGAGGGCCATTTTGGCGGCGTTGATGGCTTTGGCAGCGGCGATGGCGTTCCGCTCGATGCAGGGGATCTGGACGAGCCCGCCGATCGGGTCACAAGTCAGGCCGAGGTTGTGTTCCATCGCGATTTCGGCGGCGTTTTCCACCTGTTGCGGGGTGCCGCCCATGACTTCGGCCAGGCCGGCGGCGGCCATCGATGACGCCGAGCCGACCTCGCCCTGGCAGCCGACCTCCGCGCCGGAGATCGACGCCTGTTCCTTGTAGAGGACCCCGATGGCGCCGGCGGTCAGCAGGAACTTGACGATCGTGTCGTCGCGGTCGGCCTGGGTGGCTTTGTCCATGCCGGGGGCGAAGTGCAGCGCGTAGTAGAGCACGGCCGGGATGATCCCGGCGGCGCCGTTGGTGGGGGCGGTCACGACCCGGCCGCCGGAGGCGTTTTCCTCGTTCACGGCCAGGGCGATCAGGTTCACCCATTCCTGCCAGTATTTCGGGTCCCGGTAGTCGGGGTCCTGGCCGCGGGTTTCCTTCAGCAGCCGTTCGTGCCAGTCCGGTGCGCGGCGGCGGACCTTGAGCCCGCCGGGGAGCAGGCCCTCGCGTTGGAGGCTGACGATGACGCACTCTTCCATCACGGAGTAGATGTGCAGCAGGCCCGCGCGGATCTCCTGCTCGGTCCGGGACGCACGTTCGTTGACGAACATGACCCCGCCGATGGAGAGGCCCTTGGACTGGCAGCGGCCCAACAGTTCCGCTGCCGTGCGGAACGGTAGCGGCAGTTCCTGGATGGACGCGTCGAGTTCCTTCAGGGCCGCGTCTTCCTCCCCCTCGCGGACGATGAAGCCGCCGCCGACGGAGAAGAACGTCGCCCGGTGGAGGACGTCGCCGTCGGCGTCGGAGACCGTGAAGGTCATCCCGTTGGTGTGCCGGGGCAGGATCGTCAGCGGGCGCAGCACCATGTCCTTCACCCCGTAGGGCAGGGGCATGGAACCGGCGAGCTGCAGGGTCCCGGTTCCGGCGATCGCGGCGAGCCGTTCCTCCACCTCGGCCGGCAGGATCTTCTCGGGATGGAACCCCTCCAACCCGAGCAGGATCGCCGTCATCGTACCGTGGCCGTGGCCGGTGGCGGCAAGGGACCCGTACAGGTCCACCCGCAGCGACGCGACCCGGTCCAGTGCCCCGGAGGCCGTGAGTTCCCCCGCGAACACCGCAGCGGCCCGCATCGGGCCCACGGTATGCGAACTCGACGGGCCGATCCCAATCGAAAAAAGGTCAAACACACCAACAGCCATGGCCGGGTTCCTAACTAAGTGATGCTTCAAAGGTCGGTGGTTGAGCCCGTCGAACCCCCAATGCTGCGACAGGCTCAACCACCAGGACGGGCTTTAGCTGAGGTTGGAGACCGTCGGGTAGAGCGGGTGGGCGGCGGCGAGGTCCCGGACCCGGGTGCGGAGCCCGGACAGGTCCGTCCCGGCGTCCGCGGTCAGTGCCGCGGCGATGATGTCCGCGACCTCGGCGAACGCGGCCGCGCCGAAACCGCGGGTGGCCAGCGCCGGGGTGCCGATCCGCAGCCCGGAGGTGACCATCGGCGGGCGCGGGTCGAACGGGACGGCGTTGCGGTTGACGGTGATGTCGATGCCCGCGAGCCGGTCCTCGGCTTCCTGCCCGTTCAGTGCGCAGTCGCGCAGGTCCACCAGGACCAGGTGCACGTCGGTCCCGCCGGAGACCACGGTGATGCCCTTGGCGGTCACGTCGTCCCGGGTCAGGCGTTCGGCGAGGATCCGGGCACCTGCGAGGACGCGTTCCTGGCGTTCACGGAACTCCTCGGATGCTGCGATCTTGAACGCAACAGCCTTACCGGCGATGACGTGCTCGAGCGGGCCGCCCTGCTGGCCCGGGAACACGGCCGAGTTGATCTTCTTGGCGATATCGGCGTCGTTGGACAGGATGATACCGCCACGCGGACCGGCGAGGGTCTTGTGCGTGGTGGACGTGGTGACGTGCGCGTGCGGCACGGGGGACGGGTGCAGGCCCGCAGCAACCAGGCCGGCGAAGTGCGCCATGTCCACCATCAGGTACGCACCCACGGAATCGGCGATCCTGCGGAACTCAGCGAAGTCCAACTGCCGCGCGTACGCGGACCAGCCAGCCACGATCAGAGCGGGTTTGTGCTCCTGCGCCAGACGCTCAACCTCGGCCATGTCCACCGTGTGGGTGTCCTCGCGAACGCCGTACGGGACCACGTTATAGAGCTTCCCGGAGAAGTTGATCCGCATCCCGTGGGTCAGGTGGCCACCGTGGGCCAGGTTCAGGCCCATGATGGTGTCGCCCGGCTTGATCAGCGCGTGCATCACCGAGGCGTTGGCCTGGGCGCCGGAGTGCGGCTGGACGTTCGCGTACCCGGCACCGAACAGGGCCTTGACCCGGTCGATCGCGAGCTGCTCGACCACGTCCACGTGCTCGCAGCCACCGTAGTACCGCTTACCCGGGTACCCCTCGGCGTACTTGTTCGTCAGTACCGAGCCCTGCGCCTGCATCACCGCGACCGCGGTGTGGTTCTCCGAGGCGATCATCTCCAGCCCGTCGCGCTGGCGGGTCAGCTCGGCGTCGATCCGTGCCGCGATCTCCGGATCCAGGGCGGACAGGTCCGCGTCCAGGCTCGCGGAGCCGACCTGCTCAAAGACAGTCTCCGTGCCTGCGGCCACCGTCGTTGCGCCGCTCACAGCTCGCCGCCGTTCTTGGACGCGTACTCTTCAGCCGAGAGCAGCGGGCCCTCCTCGGTCACGGCGACCTTGAACAACCAGCCGGCCCCGTACGGATCACTGTTGATCAGTGCGGGATCGTCGACGACGGCGGGGTTAATTTCCGTGACCTCGCCGGTGACGGGGGCGTACAGGTCCGAGACGGACTTGGTGGACTCGACCTCGCCGCAGGTCTCCCCCGCCGTCACCATCACGCCGACCTCGGGCAGGTCAACGTAGACGATGTCGCCGAGGGCGTCCGTGGCCACGGCGGAGATGCCGATGGAAACAACGTTCCCGGCCTCGCGGGCAACCCACTCGTGCTCGTCGGAGTACTGCAGTTCAGGGGCAACTTTTGCCATGTGTTTTTCCTAAGTCTTGGAGTGGTCGTTGGTGCTAAATCAATTGTGGCTGGTTTACGTGCTGACCGTGGCCGGGTTACGCGGCCGGAAACCGAATTCCGGTGGCCGTCGATTATCTTCTAGAGCCGACCGTCGGTAGGCGGTACATACCTCAGCACCCTGGGCTTTCGAAGGCGCCTGATCCCACTGGTCCTGCTGTGGTCGGTTGTCCTAAAAGGTGAGCTGTCCACGAGGGGCCGGCTGACCGCGGTTTTCGAAAGCGTGCGTCAAAGCGACGGAGGAGCAGCACGCGTGAAAACTGGGGCTAGCCGGCACCGGTGCCGGGCACCGGTGAGGCGCCCGGCAGCGGTGCCGGCCGGGCTACTTTTGGCGCTTGTAGAACGGCAGTGCAACCACTTCGAACGGCTCCGCTTTGCCGCGCAGGTCGATGTCCAGTGCGGTGCCGGGCTCGGAGAACTCAACGTCGACGTAGGCCATCGCGACCGGGTAGCCGAGGCTCGGGCTGGGCTGGCCGGAGGTAACTTCGCCGACGGTGTTGCCGTCCTTGAGCACCGGGTAGTGGCCGCGGCCGGCCCGGCGTCCGAGGCCCTTGAGGCCGACGAGCTTGCGGCCCGTCGTGGCGCCGGCGCCGGCTTCCTTCTTGGCGGCCAGGGCAGCCTTGCCGACGAAGTCGCCTTCCTTGGAGAGCGCGACGACGGGTCCCAGTCCGGCGGCGAACGGGTCGCCCTCGAGGGTGAGTTCGTTGCCGTAGAGAGGCATGCCTGCCTCGAGCCGGAGCGAGTCGCGGGAGGCGAGCCCGGCGGGGGTGAGCTCGCCCTCTTCGGCGATCGCGACGAGCGCCTGCCAGAGCGCTGCGGCGTCGTCGTTGGCGACGAAAATCTCGAAGCCGTCCTCACCCGTGTAGCCGGTGCGGGCCAGCAGGAGGTCATGGCTGGCACCGCCGACCATGAACGGGACCTCCACGGCTGCGTAGTACTTCAGGCCGGTGACGAGCTCGTGCTGCGCCGCCGGGACCAGGCGGAGCAGGATCGACTCGGCTTTGGGACCCTGCACGGCGATCAGCGACGTTTCGGCGGAGGCGTCCTGGACGACGACGTCGAACCCGCCCTCCTGGGCAGAACCGGTGCGGGCGGCCAGTGCCTCGGCCACTACCCTGGCGTTACCGGCGTTGGGCACCACCAGGAACCTGTCCGTGCTGTCGTTTCCCGCGTCTGCGGTAGCGGGCCGCCGGTACGTGATGAGGTCGTCGATGATGCCGCCGTCCTCATTAGCGATCAGCGAGTACTTGGCCTTGCCGATCGCCATCGCGGAGATCTTGCCGACGAGGGCGTAGTCCAGGAAGGCTGCGGCGTCGGGACCGGTGACCCAGATTTCGCCCATGTGGGAGAGGTCGAAGAGACCCGCCGACTGGCGGACGGCATGGTGCTCGGCCAGTTCGGAACTGTATTTGAGCGGCATCTGCCAGCCGCCGAAGTCCGTGAAGGAAGCGCCGAGCTTCTTGTGCTCTTCGTACAGGGCCGTGTAGTTGTCAGTCATCGTTGGCTGTCCCTAGCTGTCAGAGTCGGTGTTGGCGGAGTGGGCTGCTGTGTCTTCTTCGAAGGATTCGAGGGGCGGGCAGGAGCAGATCAGGTTGCGGTCACCGGCGGCGCCGTCAATCCGGCCGACCGGCGGGAAGTACTTGTCCTGCTTGAGCGTGTGGACCGGGAAGACGGCCTGTTCACGCGGGTACTCGCGGGTCCAGTCGGTGCTGATCACAGCTGCGGCGGTGTGCGGGGCGTTGCGCAGCGGGCTCTGCTCCACGGTGAAGTCGCCGGCGGCGACCTGGTCGATTTCGGCGCGGATGGCGACCATAGCAGTGATGAAGCGGTCGATCTCGCCTAGGTCCTCGGATTCGGTCGGCTCCACCATGAGGGTGCCGGCCACCGGGAACGCCAGTGTGGGGGCGTGGAAGCCGTAGTCGATCAGGCGCTTGGCGACGTCCTCGGCGGTCACGCCGGTCTTGGCCGTGAGTTCGCGCAGGTCCAGGATGCACTCGTGGGCCACCAGGCCGCCTTCGCCGGTGTAGAGCACCGGGAAGTAGTCGTTCAGGCGGGAAGCGATGTAATTGGCCGCCAGGAGTGCGGACTTGGTGGCCTCGGTCAGGCCCTGGCCGCCCATGAGCTTGACGTAGGCCCAGGAGATCGGCAGGACGCCGGCGGAGCCGTAGCGGGAGGCGGAGATCGGGGTGCCGTCGGCGCCGCTGGCCGGGTCTGCGGCGTTGCCGGGCATGAAGGGTGCCAGGTGGGCCTTGGCCGCGACCGGGCCGACACCGGGTCCGCCGCCGCCGTGCGGGATGCAGAAGGTCTTGTGCAGGTTCAGGTGGGAAACGTCGCCGCCGAACATGCCGGGCTGGGCCAGCCCGACGAGGGCGTTGAGGTTGGCGCCGTCGATGTAGACCTGGCCGCCGGCGGCGTGGACGGCGTCGCAGACCTCGCGGACATCCGCGTCGAACACCCCGTGCGTGGACGGGTACGTGATCATGATCGCGGACAGGGCATCCTTGTGCAGCTCAATCTTGGCCTGCAGGTCTGTGTGGTCGATCGTGCCGTCCGTGGCGGTGGCCACCACAACGACCTTCATCCCCGCCAGCACCGCGGAGGCGGCGTTGGTGCCGTGCGCGGAGGCCGGGATCAGGCAGATATTGCGCTGGGCCTCGCCACGGGAGCGGTGGTAGCCGCGGATCGCGAGCAGCCCGGCGAGCTCGCCCTGCGATCCGGCGTTCGGCTGGATGGAGACCTGGTCGTAGCCGGTGATCTCGGTTAGCTGGGCTTCGAGGTCCTCGATCAGTTCGCGCCAGCCGGCGGTCTGGGATTCGGGGGCGAAGGGGTGGATGGAGGCGAATTCCGGCCAGGAGATGGCTTCCATCTCGGTCGTGGCGTTCAGCTTCATGGTGCACGAGCCCAGCGGGATCATGGTGCGGTCCAGGGCGAGGTCGCGGTCCGAGAGACGGCGGATATAGCGCAGCAGCTGGGTCTCGGAGCGGTGCGTGTTGAAGACCGGGTGTTGGAGGTAGTCGGAGGTGCGCTCGACGGCGGCCTCCAGGCCGAACCCTTCAGCCGCGTCCACGACGCTGGCACCGAAGGCGGCGACGAGGTCGGCGACGATGCCCGCCGTCGTGGCTTCATCGGCGGAAATACCGACCGTGTCCGCGTCGATGCCGCGCAGGTTGATGCCCCTGGCTTCGGCGGCGGCCATGATCTGTGCGGCCTTGCCCGGCACCGAGACGGTGACGGTGTCGAAGAAACTCGTGTGCAGAACAGCCATGCCCGCGGCCTTCAGCGACGCCGCGATCGTCCTGGCATGGCCATGGGTGGTTTCGGCGATTGCCTTGAGTCCGTCCGGGCCGTGGTAGACGGCGTAGAAGGAGGACACGATGGCCAGCAGCGCCTGCGCGGTGCAGATGTTGGACGTGGCCTTTTCGCGGCGGATGTGCTGCTCGCGGGTCTGCAGCGCCAGCCGGTAGGCCGGGACGCCGGCGTTGTCCTTGGACACACCGACGAGGCGGCCGGGCATGGACCGCTCAAGACCCTTCTGGACGGCCATGTAGGCAGCGTGGGGGCCGCCGAAGAACAGCGGGACGCCGAAGCGCTGGGCGGAGCCGACGGCGATGTCGGCGCCCTGTTCGCCCGGTGAAGTAATGAGCGTCAGGGACAGCAGGTCCGCGGCGACGGTGACGAGGGCGCCGCGTTCCTTGGCGTCCGCGATCACGGCCGTGTGGTCGAACACCCGGCCGGAGGCGCCGGGCTGCTGGAGGACGACGCCGTTGATGACGCCGTCGGGCAGTCCCGTGGAGAGGTCGGCGACCTCCACCTCGAACCCGAGTGCCTCGGCGCGGCCCTTGACGATCGCGATGGTCTGCGGGAGGCAGTCGGCGTCCAGGACGGTTTTTCCGTCGTGGGCGGACTTGTTCTTGTTGGCACGGCGCATCATCAGGACGGCCTCGGCAACGGCGGTGGCTTCATCCAGCAGGGACGCGTTGGCGATCGGCAGGCCGACGAGGTCCTGGACCATGGTCTGGAAGTTCAGCAGCGCCTCGAGCCGGCCCTGCGAGATTTCCGGCTGGTACGGCGTGTAGGCCGTGTACCAGGCCGGGGCTTCAAGGATGTTGCGGCGGATGACCGCGGGGGTCACCGTGTCGTAGTAGCCCTGGCCGATCATCTGCACGGCGGTCTTGTTCTTCGACGCCAGCCTGCGGAGCTCCGCCAGGACCTCCACCTCGCTGAGGGCGTCCGTCAGCCGGAGGGCGACATCCTGCCGGATGGAAGCCGGGACGGCGGTGTCCACGAGGCCGTCCACGCTGTCGTAGCCGACAGCCTTCAACATGGCGTCGACATCGGCCTGGCGGCGAGCGCCGATATGGCGGTCAACGAAGGACGTGGAGGCTGAGGTAACAGTCACAAGGAACTCCATAACTAAGGCGGCGCAGGGTACGCCACATTGATTCGGGTTCCTCCCCGCTCTGTATTGGACCTGAGAGTTTCCGCGCAGCCGCTGTTGCGGGGTCCGCTTGCACCGTCGGTGAGCACGGCATGTCCAAAAGACGATGCCGGCTGCTTTCCAGAGTTGCCTTGCCGCGGCGGTACGTGGGCCTGAGAGATTCCTGGGGAGGATTTGCTCCTACGGCGCCTGCTTGTACCTACTAGCAGAACTCTCCCGCCGCAGATCAAAGGCATATTCAATTGCTCGTGACCATAGTCACGGCTTCTATTGTCCTACGCCGGGGGCGCGTCCGCAAACTAACCACGACGGACCGGCCGCAGTTACGCGCACCCCGCGGTCCCAAGCCACGCCATCCCGCAGAGTAGGCAGGAACGGGGGAAACGCCCCCGCAGCTGTTGCCTGTCAGCCGCGCAGCCGTTCGACGGCGGCCACCAGGGCCTCGACGTCGCCGGCCAGCCCCACGGTCGCCTCGCCCGGACCCCGCGCCAACATGGCGTTGAAGTACAGCCCGTCCCCCATGTACAGCACGGGCTTCGCCATGGTCGGGCCGACGTCGGCCGCGAGCAGCGCCAGCCAGCTGGCCTGGACTTCGGCCATCCGCCGCAGCGTCTCGGCGTGCGCCACTTCGGCCAGCCTGGTGGCGGCCACGAAGACCCGGTCCAGCGGGGTATCGGCCCACACCGAGGATCTGATGAAATACGCCGCCGCCCCTTCCGGGGCGTCCGCCATGGCGTCGAGGTCCTCCGCGAGGAGCCGGTCCAGCCGCTCCAGCAGCACCGAGATCATGGCCTCCTTGTTGGGGAAGTGGTACAGCAATCCACCCTTGGAGACGCCCGCCAGCCGGGCCACCGCATCCAGCGTCGCGGCACGTTCGCCCTCGGCGATAAGCAGGGATTCGAAGGCATCCAGGACGGCTTCGCGGGCGACGGGTTTTCTGGCCATGGCTTCCATCATGCCTGCCGGGGCTCGGATTTCTTAACTATACCGTCCAGACGGTATAGTTAAGTCCTATGAGCTCTGCCCTGTCCACCACCGTCACCCTCCCCACGCAGACCCCGCGCGCGCCGTGGCAGGACTGGCTGGCTTTGACCCTGCTCATGTTCCCGGTATTGCTCGTGGCTGTGGACAACACGGCCCTGACCTTCGCGCTGCCCGCGATCGCCCGCAGCCTGGATGCCACCGGCGTGCAGTTGCTCTGGATTATCGATTCATATCCGCTGGTCCTGGCCGGCCTGCTGGTGGCCATGGGAAGCCTGGGCGACCGGATCGGCCGCCGCCGGCTGCTTTTCGTCGGTAGCACGGGCTTCGCCGCCGTCTCCGCGGTGACGGCGTTCGCTCCCAGCGCGGAGGGGCTGATCGCGGGCCGGGCCGGGCTCGGCTTCTTCGGCGCGATGCTGATGCCGTCCACCCTGTCCCTGATCCGCAACATTTTTCCCCAACCGAATAGGCGGCGGCTCGCGGTCGCGATCTGGGCCGCCGGCTTCTCCGGGGGTGCCGCGCTGGGCCCCATTTTTGGCGGCTGGCTCGTGGAGCATCTCTGGTGGGGTGCGGTGCTCCTGGTGGCGATACCGATCGTCCTGCCCCTGCTGGCCTTCGGCCCCGCATTGATCCCTGAATCCCGGGATCCGAAGCCGGGCACGGTGGACGCTCCCAGCATTGTCCTGTCGCTGCTGGCCATGGTTCCGACGGTCTACGGCATCAAGATGCTGGCAACCCACGGCGTGGCGCCGGGACCGCTCGCGGCCCTCGCCGTCGGGCTGGTGATGGGCTACACCTTCGTCCGCCGCCAGCGCCGGCTGGCGGCATCCGCGTCCGCGACTCCCCTGCTGGATCTGAGCCTCTTCGACAACCCGGTCTTCAGCACCGCGATCATCGCCAACGTCCTGGCCCTCTTTTCCTACAACGGCTTCATCCTGTTCCTGGCCCAGCACCTGCAGTTGCTGGAGGGGCAGTCACCCTCGGCGTCCGGGATGGCGATGGTCCCGGCCCTGATCGCCACCGTCGTCGCCGGCCTGCTCGTGGTGCCGCTGGTGCGGCAGGTCCGGCCGGGGCTCGTCGTGGCGGGCGGCCTGCTGCTGAGCGCGGCGGCCTATGGCCTGGTGGCCCTGGGCGACCATAGCTCCGGGCCGGGCGTGCTCCTGACCGCCCTGCTTGTCCTCTGCGTAGGCGTCGGCGCGGCTGAAACCATTTCCAACGACCTCATCCTGGGGGCCGTGCCGGCGGCGAAATCCGGTGCCGCGGCTGCCATCTCCGAAACCGGCTACGAGGTCGGCTCCCTGCTCGGCACCGCCATCCTGGGTTCCATCCTGACCGCCTCCTACCAGCACAATTTCCAGCTCCCCGACGCTGCGCTGCTGGCGGCCCCGGCGGCGGCACACCAGGCCGGCGAGACCCTCGCCGGAGCCGAGGAGCTGGCGCAGACCCTGCCGGGCCCGCTGGCAGAGGCCGTAACGGCGGCCGCCCGTGCGGCGTTCGACTCCGGCGTCCACATCACGGCCGCCATCGCGCTGGTGCTGATGGCCGCAGTCTCGGTCCTCGCCGCCGTCATCCTTCGGAAGGTGCCGACGGCGCACTAGCCGCCGGGCTCAGGCGGCGTCGACGTAGGCCGCCAACGCGTCGAGCAGGCCGGCGGTCCCTTCCGCGCGGCCACCTGTTCGGCGTCGCTGGCGGCCGTCCCGGTAAAGAACAGCGTCCGACGCCGGGCGGGAACCCGGCGTCGGACGCTGCGGAATGCGTAAGACGACTACTACTTCTTGGCGTCCGCCGTGGTAACGCTGGCGGTGGCACGCATTGTTTCGGCGTTCACCATCCAGGCGTACTGCTCGAGCTTGGCGATGAAGGCATGCAGCAGGTCCGCCGTAGTGGGATCTTCCTCATCCACTTCGTCGTGAACCTTGCGCATGGTGCCGACCGCGGCCTCGAGGGCGGCGACGATCTTCTCGATCGCGTCCTTGGTGTCGATCAGGCCGGTCGGGAATTCACCGAGTGCGGTGGACTTGGAAACCGTCGAGCTGCGGCCGTCCGGGAGGGCGTGCAGGGCGCGCATCCGTTCGGCCATCTCGTCGGCGAACCCGCGGGCGGCTTCGACAATCTCGTCAAGCTGCAGGTGGAGGTCGCGGAAGTTGGTACCCACGATGTTCCAATGGGCCTGCTTGCCCTGGATGTGGAGTTCGATCAGGTCCACGAGAACGGCCTGCAGGTTGCTCGTCAGGGTCGGTGTCGCTTTCATACATCCTCCTTGATAGGAACGGCTGGTACGGCGTTATGCCTCAGACGCTACTCCAGCGAAGATGCGGCCGCGATAGACGCGACGGAATTTCACGATCAGCTTACTAAGTGACCTTAGTAAGACCTCGGATGCAGTCCTAGACGGCCTGGTTCAGCATGGGCCCCTGCGGGAAGATGGCACGGGTGATTCCCCCGGCAGTGGCTTCGGACAACTGGCCGAGGTAGTCGTTACGGCGGCGGGGCGTGATCCGTGACTGCGGCTCGAAGCCCTGCTCCGGGTCGTCCGCGTAGTGGGCGGCGAGGCCGTCGCGCATCAGGCGGATCGCCTCCGCGCGCTGTTGCGACACGGCGGCGTGGGTGGAGCCCAGTTCAGCCGCCAGATCCTTGACCGTCCGGTCGCCGAAGTAGATCTCCTCGACCACGAAGCGCATCCGCTCCGGCAGCGATTTCACGGCGGCACGGAGGTACTGCAGCCGTTCGTCCGCGAGCACCGAGCTTTCCGGGGACAGAGTTTCCGCGGCCAGCGTATCGACGACGGCGTCGTCCAGCGGCGTGAGCGTGCGGGACGCGTCCGCCAGCGCTGCTTCCACAACACTTTGCTGGACACCCAGCGCGGAGGCTATCTCGTCGACGGAAGGCGTGCGTCCGAGCGCCGCCCCTAGGGTTTCCTGGACCGACATGGTCTCTTTGATCCGGCGGCGGGCGGAGCGCGTGGCCCAGTCACTGGCCCGCATTTCGTCCGCGAAAGCGCCCAAAATGCGACGCCGGGCGAATGCACCGAAGGGCACTCCAAGGCCAGCGTCGAAGGAGTCGGCCGACGTAATCAGGGCAATGGCGCCAGCCGATGCCAGGTCATCGCGCGAGAGGTGGGACGCCTTCGAGCACAAATCTGAGACGAGGTAGCCCACCAGCGGCAAGTGCTGAGTGACCATCTCGTTGCGTTCCACGCGATTCAACAGTGTGTCCCCCCATGAGACCGGATCAGGAGTTAAAAACCCTGGGAGCCACACCCGCCAGCGGCCTCCCTGCTCTCCCGTGGGAGGCGGTGTTCCAGGCGCGGGCGCAGCACCCAGAACGAAACCTATCACCTGATTCTGAATCTGCGTGTACCCTCAGGGAAAAGCTTGGCGGAAAATGCGGAAGGCCGTATTTTGGCCCGGCTGGCAAGGAAATGGGGCCCATGGGTGCGGGGGATCTTTCAGCGGCGCTGTGGCAGGAACGGCGGCAGTTGGAACTGCTTTTGTTCAGGTTGGAATCCCAGCGCCTGCACGTGGCCGCCGGCAACATCCACTGGTTGGCTTTTACCGCGTCCGAGGTGGAGGACGTGCTGGACCGCTTGGGCTTCGAAGCGCTGGCCCGCAATGTCGAATCAGGTGCCGTCGCGGGCAAATGGGGCCTCCCCGCGCAGGCGACCTTGGTGGAACTGATTGCCTCTGCCCCGCTTGGTCCCTGGCCCGCCATCCTGCAAGAGCATCTCGATGGCCTGCGCGATTTGTTGGCTCGGCTGGGTCATGCTGCCAGCACCAACGACGAACTGCTCCGCAGCCTGGAGCTTCCTGCCGGGCCCAGTGATCCGGCCGGCCTGCTTGACCATCTGGCGATCGCGGGAAACATTGAGCGCGCCCTGGCCATTACGCGCCGCGCCACCCAGCCGCTGATGGCCAAATACCTCGGCGACGACGCCAATTCACGGTGACCCGACACCTGACCGTTTAACCCGACACGCCGGAGCCTGACCCCGGTGTCGAACGCGTGGGGTTCAGTCGTGGGGTTCAGTCGCTGGGGCGGGCGGCTGCCGGGGGCATAAGCCCCCGCAGCGCGTCTTCGGTGCTGGTGCCGGCGTCGGCAGCTGCTTCGGCCGCCGCCAAATTCGCCGCGGCGATGGCCTCGATTACTTCCCGCCGCTGGATCGGGACGCCGCGAGGCGCCTCGATCCCGATCCGGACACCGTCTCCGCGGCCTTCCAGAACAGTGATGACGATGCCGTCGCCGATCATGATCTGTTCGCCCGGCTTGCGTGTGAGTACCAGCATTCTCTCAATCTACCCTTCGCGTCCGGCCGCGGCGGCCCACGGCAACGGCCGGGTCGCCGGCCGGGCGTCGATCCAGCCCACCGGCAGGCCGATTGCGTTCACGCTTTCGGGGGTGGCGGTGTCGGCCGCGCCCACGACCGCCACCGCGGCGACTTCGAGCCGCGCCCGCAGCAGGCCGACCCACCGGGCGGTGTCCTCGTGCTTGCGTCCGGCGTCCACGACTACCCAGAGCTGGTCCGGCGCGAGGGCCGCGATCGTCTGAAGCCGTGCCAGGATGTTGCGCGCCTTGCCCACACCGAAGGCCGCCAGCACCGTTTGCTCCGTTTCCACGGCGTGGGCGCGGGCCGCCGTCGCGCTTTGGCGGCCGTCCAGGTGCAGGTGGCCGTAGGCGCTCAGCTCCCCCGCCGTGCGCACGTCAGCGCCTCCGGCGGCGATGGACATGGCCAGGGCGGTGTCCAGTGCATCGTCGCCGAGACCCACCAGCACCACCAGGTCCCCGGTACCGCTCAGTGGTACCGGGACCCGCTCCCGCGCCGGCGCACCGGTCCACGGGGACGACGGCGGGACCAGGTCCAGGGCGGGGTCCGCACCGGGAACGGGCGCCACTCCGGGGGCCGGTGCCTGGCCGGGGGCCGGTGCCTGGCTGCGGGCCGACGTCGGGCCTTCCTCGGAGCCGTTCACCGGGCGGGCCGGAACCGCGGGATTTGGCGGGGCTGCCGGCGCCCGGAGTCCGGAGCCGAGTTGGTCCAGCAGTTCAGCGAAGCCGGGCGACTCGGTGGAGACGCCGGCGTTCCCGGACCGATGCAGGGTCAGCTCGGCGGCATCTGCTTCAGCCAGCAGTGCTGCGATCGCGTCGCCCTGGAGTTCGTGGCCTGGCGCGGCCAGCCGCTGCGTGCCTGCTGCGGGCCGGGACGCGTTTAGCGGAGTTTCGCCCGACGGCTCCACGATCCCGCCCCCGGCCAGGATGTCTGCGTCCGGGACCACCTCGCCGGTGACGACGTCGTGCCGGGGCTGGAGCTCGATGATGGCCTCGTAGCGGTTCGCGGCGAAGAGCCCGGCGATGCCGGGGCTGCTGACCCGCTCAGCGGACACGATGCGGGCGGCCGGGCCGTACTGGAGTTCTGCCTTGCTGCGGATTTCCTCCAGCGAGGCTCCCTTAAGCCGATAGCGGTTCGGCATGGCGCACGACTCCTACAGTTTCGATCCGTACATTAGCGGAGGTAACTTCACGGTAGGACAGTACCGGCACAGAACCGGGCTGCGCTCCGATGAGCCGGTGGATGGCCGGACGCAGCGCCGGGGCGCAGACCAGGACGGCCTGCCGGTTGGCGCCGGCTGCGGAGTCCACCGCGTTGCGCACCGAGCGGAGGACGGCGTCGAGCCGGTCCTGACCCATCACGATCTGGCTGCCGCCCTCGGCCGGCCTCATATCCTCCAGCATCGTTTGCTCGAGGAGCGGGTCGATCATGATCACGTTGAGCACCGGGCCGTCCATGAATTTGGCGGTCAGCGCGGGCCCAAGTGCCTGGCGGGCCGCCTCGACGAGTGATTCCGGGTCCGTGGAGATCTTGGCCCGGAGGGTGAGCGCCTCGTAGATGCGGGCGAGGTCGTTGATGGGGACCTGTTCGTCGAGCAGGCCTTGGAGGACGCGCTGCAGTTCGGCGAGCGAGAGCAGCGCCGGGGTGAGCTCATCGACGGCGGAGGGGCTTTGTTTGCGGACGCCCTCGGTCAGCACCCGGACATCCTCGCGGGACAGCAGCCGCGCGGCGTTGGCGGTGACGATCGAGGACAGATGGGTGACCAGGACCGAGACACGGTCGATCACGGTAGCGCCGGTCATTTCGGCGTTGTGGCGCATTTCGGCCGGAACCCATTTCCCGGCCAGGCCAAACACCGGTTCGATCATCGCGACGCCGGGCAGCGAGTCCAGTGAGTCACCCAGGGCCAGCATCTGGCCTGCCGGGGCGGTGCCCCGGCCGGACTCCACGCCCGCGATGCGGATGGCATAGGTGGCCGGCGGAAGATCCACGCTGTCGCGGGTGCGGACCGGCGGGATGACGAGGCCAAGTTCCATGGCGATCTTGTGCCGCAGCGACCGGACCCGGGCCAGCAGGTCGTCGGAGGCTCCGGAGACCATGTCGACGAGGTCGGGGGCCAGCAGGATCTCCACAGGGTGGATCCGCATGTCCTCAAGCAGCTTCTCGTTCGGGTCCAGCTCCGGGGAGTTCAGCGCTGCAGTCTCAACGTCGCGGGCTTTCTCGGCCTCCCGCTGGCTGGCCGTGGTGCGGCGCGATGCCAGGATCAGCCCGGCCCCGACCAGGATGAACGGTATCGGCGGCATGCCAGGGATCAGCGCCATGGCGAGGGCCGCGACACCGGCGATCAGAAGGGCGTTGGGCGACTGCAGCAGTTGGGTGGACGCGGTCCGGCCCATGTCCGCTTCCGCATTCGATCGTGTCACGATCATGCCGGTGGAGACGGCCATGAGGAGCGCCGGGATCTGGGTGACGAGCCCGTCGCCCATGGTCAGCAGGCCGTAGGTGTTGAGCGCGTCGCCAATGGTCAGGCCGCGTTGCAGCATGCCGATGGCGATGCCGCCGATGAAGTTGATGATGATAATGATGATGCCGGCGATCGCGTCGCCCTTGACGAACTTGGAGGCACCGTCCATGGCACCGTAAAAGTCGGCCTCCGCGGAGACCTCCGCGCGCCGCTCCCTGGCCTGCGTGTCCGTGATCAGCCCGGCGTTGAGGTCGGCGTCGATTGCCATCTGCTTGCCCGGCATGGCGTCCAGGGTGAAACGCGCCCCCACCTCGGCGACGCGTTCGGCACCCTTGGTGACGACAACAAACTGGATCACCACCAGGATCAGGAACACGACGGCGCCGATAATCATGGAACCGCCCACCGTCACCTTGCCGAAAGCCTCGATCACCTGCCCGGCATAGCCCTGGCCCAACACCAGGCGGGTGGAGGCGACGTTGAGTCCCAGCCGGAACAGCGTGGCCACGAGCAGCAGCGACGGGAACACGGAGAAGTCCAGCGGCTTCTTCACGAACATGCTGGTAAGCAGCACCAGCAACGCCAGCAGGATGTTGCACACGATCAGGAAGTCCAGCAGCGGCGCGGGCACAGGAACCACCAGCAGCAGCACAATGCCCACGATGCCGATCGGCACCGCCAGCCGGGCGAGCCTGTTGTTCATGATGTGGTCCTTTCACAGACGCTGGTTAGTAGATTGGTCACAGGGCTGCGCCGGCCATGTGGTGCAGCCCTGCGCCGGCGCCGCGGGCCCTCAGCGACATGACGAAGGCCAGCACCCCCGCCACGGAGTGGTAGAAATCCACCGGAATCTCCTGCCCCAGCTCGCAGGCGCCGTGCAGCGCCCGGGCGAGCGGGATGTCCTGGACCATCGGCACGTTTTTCGCTTCGGCTTCCTGCCTGATGCGGGCGGCGACGTGGCCTGCCCCCTTGGCCACCACCCGCGGGGCGGACTTTCCGGGCTCGTACTTGAGCGCGACGGCGACGTGCGTGGGGTTGACGAGTACGACGTCGGCGTCGCCGATCGCCGCGATCATGCGGTTCCGGCTCATGGCCAGCTGACGGGCCCGGCGCTGGGAGCGAATCAGCGGGTCGCCGTCGCTGCTCTTGTTCTCGTCCTGAACTTCCTTCTTGGACATCCGGGTCTTCTTCCGGTTTCGGCGCATCACGACGAAGAAGTCGACGGCCGCCAACGCGATGCCGGCGAAGACGGCGAACTGGATCAGGGAGGCGATACCGCCCCCGGCGGCCGCGACGACGCCTGACACCGGGAGGCCGCCGGCGGTGAGCAGCACCGGTATCATCCCCTGAATCACGGAATAGAGTACGAGGCCCACGACGCTCGCCTTGAGCAGGGCCTTAGCGCCGCCCCACAGCGCCTGGGCGCCGAAAACGCGCTTCAGCCCGCTCAGCAGTTTGAAGTGCTCGAAGTCCATCCGGAACTTTTTCAGGTGGATGCCGCCCTGCAGCGCGGAGCCGACGAGGACGACGATGAGCACCACGATCAGCATGGGACCGATGGTTGCGGTCAGCGAGCCGAGCCCGGTTTCGAGGGCCTTCACGGCCTTCCCCGAGTCCGGTTGCGCCATGATGCCCTTGACGCTGAAGACCTGGTCCGTGGCGGCGTTGGCCCCGCGCTCCACGGTAGCGGGGACCATGACCGCGGCCGCGCCGACCGCCAGCCACGCGGTGAGGTCCTGCGAGCGGGAGAGCTGACCCTTGGAGCGGACCTCCCGCATGCGTTTGTCGGTGGCTTGCTCGGTTTTTTCCTGTGAATCCGACATCAGCCCACCCCCAGCACGGTCTTGGCGGCCTGCCCGGCGAGGGTGGAGACGATCTTGGGCAGGGCCAGGAAGAGGAATCCTGCCAGCGCGAGGGTCAGCAGGATCTTGAGCGGGAAGCCCAGGGAGAAGGCGTTCAACGCCGGCGCAACCCGGGTCAGGAGGCCGAGTCCGACGTCGGCGAGGAACAGCACCACCACCAGCGGGCCGGCGATCTGGACGGCGGCGAGGAACATGCCGGTGACGGCGGACGTCATGGCCTGGACCGGCTGGGCGAGGTCAAGGCCGCCTGCCAGGGGCAGTGCGGTAAAGCTTCCGGTCAGTCCGCCGAGGACCAGTTGGTAGCCGTCGGAGGCAAACAGCAATGCGAGTGCGGCCATTTGCAGCAGCCGGGTGAATTGGGCGCCGTTGACCATCATCTGCGGGTCGAAGGCCTGCGCCATCTGGAAACCGCTGAAGAGATCGATCAGGCTGCCGGCGGACTGGACCGCCGCGAAGACCAGCAGGACGAGGAAGCCCAGGACCAGGCCAGTGACCAGTTCCAGGACCACACCGGTGAGGAACCCCGCCGTGTCGCGGGCGACGTAGCCGCCGGCGAGCCGTTGCGAGACGGCCAGGCCAAGGCCCACGCCCAGAATGGCCTTGATCCGGCCGGGAAAGGCCTGGTGCGCGAAGGGCGGCGCCACGATCAGGAAAGCCGTCATTCGGACGGTGGCCAGCAGGAGCACTTCCAGCCAAGCCTGGTCGATCGGAATGCCCACCTCACAGGCCGCCGAGCAGGGAAGGGATCTTCGCGAAGAGGTCGTTGGTGAAGGCGACCATCTCCGAGATCATCCAGTGGCCGCAGATCAGCAGGGCCACCGCCACCGCGGCTAGCTTGGGCACGAAGGAGAGGGTGGCTTCCTGGAGCTGGGTGATGGACTGCAGCAAGGAGATCGCCAGGCCCACCACCAGGGCCGTCACCAGCACGGGCGCCGAGAGCTTGGCGGCAACGATCATGGCCTGGAGGCAGATGTCCAGGACGGCGTTGGCGTTCATCCCGTGCCCGCATAACTCTGGATCAGCGAGGTGATGATCAGGCCCCAGCCGTCCACGAGGACGAAGAGCAGGATCTTGAACGGCAGCGAGATCATGACCGGCGGGAGCATCATCATGCCCATGGACATCAGGGCCGCGGAGACGACGAGGTCGATCACGAGGAACGGGATGAAGATGACGAAGCCGATGATGAACGCGGCCCGGAGTTCGGAAATCATGAAGGCCGGGATGAGCGTCTGCAGCGGCACCGCTTCCGGGGTGGCCGGGTTCTCCATGCCGGCGGCGCGGGTCATCAGCGCAATGTCTTCCTCACGCGTGTGCGCCAGCATGAAGTGCTGCAGCGGCCCCGAGCCTGCGCTGAGCGCGCCGTTGAAGTCCAGGGTGCCGTTCAGGTAGGGCTGCACGCCGATGGTGTTCATCTCGTTGATCACCGGCCACATGACGAAGATCGACAGGAACAGGGCCAGCCCTGCCAGCACCTGGTTGGGCGGGATGGAGGGCAGCGAGAGTGCGTTGCGGGTCATCGCGAGGACCACGAAGATCTTGGTGAATGACGTCATCATCAGCAGCAGCGCGGGCGCCACGGACAGCAGCGTGATCCCGATCAGGGTCAGGACCGCGGTGGACGGCTTCCCGTCCATGCCGTTGATCTGAATGTTGACGCTGCCGGTGTCCGGGCTGGCGGGCGGTGTGGGCGGAACCGGCGGAGTGGGCGCGGCGTGGCCGGCGGAGGCGTTAAGCCAGAGCAGCAGTACGGCGAAAAGGACGGCGGCAAGGCCGAGCGCCAAGACCCTGCCGGCGTAGCCGAGGCGGGCGCTGGTGCTGGTGCTGGGTGACGGGACGCGGGCGGAGCGGGCGGTGGCGGGGCGGATCAATTGCGGCGTCCGCTCCTGAGAGCGGCAGCGGCCTGCTTCCAGGTGGAACCGGCGAGGATCGAGCCGTGCAGCGGCGGGTGGGTCCCGGCGCCGGTCAGATTGCTGCGGCCGGGGGCGGTCCCGTTGTGGGAATCGCGATGGAGGGAACGACGTCGGGACAGCGGCAGTTCCGGCGCGCCCGGACCGGTCACCGGGATGCCGTCGGCATCGTCGGAAGAAGCGTCGTCGGAAGAAGGGTCGTCGGTGGAGGACCCGGGCCCCGCTAGGGGTGCGGCTAGGCCAGTTCCGGCACCGGCTCCGGAGCCGGCTCCGGCGAGGATCTGGGCGAAGGCAGCGGCGGCACCGCCGCGGCGTCGGGATTCCGGAACCGTGGCTTCAGCGGCTTCTTCGGTGTCTTCCGGGATGGCGCCGGTGTGCAGGACGTTGACGGCGTGGTCCGTGACGCCGAGCAGGAAGCGGTGGCCGCCGGCGTCGACCACGACCACCGAGGCGCGCTGGCCGACGCTTTGGCGGCTGACGATGCTCAGGGCGGCGTCAGCGCGGCGTCGTCCCGTGCCTTTGCCGAGACGGCGTTGCAGCAACCAGATCAGGCCAAGCACCGCGCCCAGGGCTACGGCTACCCGCAGCCCAAGGATCAGCGAGTCCATTCAGCTGAGCCCCTCGGCCACGTCGAGGATGCGGGTGATCCGGACAGCGTAGTCCTGGTCCAGCACGACGACCTCGCCGTGGGCGATCAGGCGGCCGTTGAGGAGCACGTCCGCGGGGGCGCCGGCGGAGCGGTCCAGTTCGATGACCTTGCCAGGTTCGAGCGAGAGCACGTCGCGGACGGACATGCGGGTGCGGCCGATCTCCACGGTCAGGGCCATCTCGATGTTGTTGATGCGGCCCAGCCGGCCGGCCGCCAAGTCGCCGCCGCCGAAGACGTCGCCCGCGCGGTCCTGGCCGGTGCTGTGTTCGCGCAGCCGGACGGCGAACCAGGCCGCCGGGTTGGTGCCGTCAGAGAGTTCGAAGATGGCGGTGTCCGGGTCGGAGAGCAGCCCGGAGGCGTCGGATTCGCGCAGGTCGGACAGCACGCCGGCGCCGAAGACGGAACTGGCCGCCTCCATGGCCGGGCGGAGCACATCGGTGACGGAGACGACGCCGAGCTGACCGCCGGCCATGCCGCCCGCGGCCTCGTCCAGGAAGGTGCGGTCGCTGAGCATGAGCGCCAGATCAGCGGTCACGGCACCGACGAAGGTCGCCGTGACAGCCTGGCGGGCGTAGGGGGACGCGGCGCGGGCGGGGACCAGGGCAACTACTTTCAGGGCCACCGGGCTCGGCAGCTCCTCTACGAGCCGTTCCGCCGACGATTCATGCTTGGTCAGGGTCATGCTCATTGGTTGTTCTCCTCAATTGTGACAATGACGGCGGCGGCCCGGGACCCGTTGCGGGCCGGGGCGGCGGTGGCCAGCCTTGTGCCGTCCAGGGTGAGGTCGAAGGGCCGGTTTTCCAGGTGCGGGAGGGTCAGGACGTCCCCGACCGCGAGGCCCAGCACCTGGCTGGGGGTGACGTACGAGGTCGAGAGCCGGACCGAGAGCTCCACGGGGACGCGCTCCAGTTGGGAGCTGACACGGGCGGCGGCGTCGCCGCGGTTGTCCGTGGGGTTGACCTTCTTCAGCCGGCCCAGCAGGATGGCCGCCGGAACCGCGAGGGTGGCCGGGGCGCTAATGTCGCCGACATTGATCGTGAAGGCGGCGACGATCATCAGTTCGCTGGGCGCGGCAGCCTGGGCGAACTGGGAGTTGTACTGGACGGTGTCCACCCGGATGGTCTCGCTCAACAGCGGTCCCAGCGAGTAGCCGAGGTCCTCGAGGGCCTCGTCCATCAGTCCCTTGACCAGGGCCTGTTCGATCTGGGTGAACTTCCGGTCAGGCATGACCGAGTCATTCGAGGCGCCGAGCATCCGGTTGATCCAGCCGAGGGCGGAGGGCGCCGGGAACTGCACCACCAGCTTGGAGTCCTGCGCTTCGATCGTGCATAGCACCATCGCCGTCACGGCAGGCAGTGAGGCCGCATATTCGTCGTAGCTCTGCATGCCCACGTCTTCGAGGCGCACCACGGACTTAACCCGGACCTTGGCGGTCAGCTGGGTTCCCCACTGGCGGGCGAAGGTTTCGAAGGCGAGCTCCAGGACGCGGCTGTGCTCCCGCGCCAGCGTCGCGGGGCGCCGGAAGTCATAGACGCTGACGGTCCGCTCCCGTACCACTTCCCGCTCATCCAGAACACTCACGGTTGCCACTATCGGCACGGGAATCGCCGTCGTAAGCAGAACGTCCTCAGCAATAATGCGGGCGATAGGCACCCGGCAACACAGCCTACTTCTGGCTGAGTTTCAGCACCTGGGGAATGAGGGCACGGACCACCTCGGGCTTGTCCGAAATCACCACGATATCCACCCGTCGGTTCAGCTCCATGAGCGCGGGGGTGGAATCGTCGTTGACCTGCCGGGCGGAGCCGAAAGCGATGGCCCCGATGGTTCCCGGCGGAATCCCGCCACGGTCCACCATGTACCGCAGCACGTTGACTGCCCGCGCCGAGGACAGCTCCCAGGTGGACGGGTAGGCAGTGACGCCGTTGGCCGCGTGGCCCTCCACCATGATTTCCAGGGCCGCAGGGCCGAGGATCGGCGAAATGACCTGCAGCACCTGGGAGGCACGCGCCGTGAGTTCGGGCCGGTCTGCTTCGAAGAAGGTCTGGGAGCCGACCAATTTGACCGTCAGCCCGCGCTGGTCAATCTGGAATTCGACGTTCTCGGTGAGGCCGGCAGCGGCGAGGCCGGCCCGCATCTTCGCCTCCAGGGCGCGCAGACGGTCAACTTCCTTCATGGCTTCCTCGATGGACGCCGGCGAGGATGTATTACCGGCCGTCTGGCTAGCCGCGAACGCCTCGAGGTTCTTGTCGACGAGTTCGGGCGGGACCACTGTCCCGGACGCCGTATCCACGGTCTCCGAGGCGACGGCGCCGAATCCGGTGGCGAGCGAGTTGCGCAGCTTCTCGAATTTGTTTGCGTCGACGGTGGACATCGCATAGAGGACGATAAACAGGCACATCAGCACCGTGACCATGTCCATGTAGGACGCCATCCAGCGTTCGTCGACGTGATGCGCTTCCGGCTTTTTGCGCGGGCGCCGCCTTGAACTCACGCGGCCGTGTCCAGGTTCTCCGGGTCCCCGCCGGCACTCTTGCCCCGTGAGGAGCTCTTAAGCTGGTGCTCCGGGACCATGGAACGCAGCCGCTCGGCCAGCAGCAGCGGCTGGGCGCCGGACTGCACCGCGAGCATCCCCTCCATCAGGAGTGTCCGGCGTTCGAGGTCCAGTTCGGACAGCCGCGCGAGGCGGCCGCTGAAAGGTAGCCAGATGAAGTTCGCAGACAACAGTCCCCAGAGTGTGGCGACGAACGCGGCGGCAATCATGTGCCCCAACTCATCCGGCTTGGACAGGTTTTCCAGGACGTGTGTCAGGGACACCACGGTCCCGACGATACCAACCGTGGGGGCGTAGCCGCCGAGGGAGGCGAAGAACTTCGAGTTGGAGTGGTCGGTGCGGGCCTTGGTGTCGATCTCGTCCTCCATTTGCATCCGGAGGTCTTCAGCATCGGTGCCGTCGGCGATGTTCTGCAGGGCCCGGGCAAGGAAGGGATCCTTGACGCTCGCGGCTTCCTCCTCGAGGGAGAGCAGCCCCTCGGCCCGGGCCTTTTCGGCGAAGCGGACCATCTGGTCGATGCTTTCCTGCGGCTTCGCCGTTTTGCCGATGAACATTGCCGGGACGGCTTTGAACGCCTGGATAACGTCCTTGAGAGTGTTGCCGGCAAGTCCGATAGCCAGGGTGGCCCCGAACACGAGGATCATGGGGGCTGGCAGCACCAGCGAGGAGAGGCTGCCACCTTCAAGCAGGACCATGGTGATGAGGGAGCCAAAGGCGAGGAGCAGTCCTATGACTGTTGCGGGATCCATGGCTTACTTCCTTGGTGGTTCAGGCGCGGACGAGCCGGCGTCGGCCTCCGGCCCGGCAGGCGGGACCAGGCTCAGGGGGTAGCCGGTGACCGCCGGTAAGTCCCGCGCCTTGCTCAGCACGTAAGCGCGGTAATCGGCGATCAGCTCAACCACCTCGGCAAGGCTTTCCAGCACCACGTAAGCGGCGCCGTCGAGCGTGACAAGGTGGGTGTCCGGGCTCTCGTGGATCCGTTCGATCAGGTCCGGATTGACCGCGAAGCGCGTTCCGTTGAGGCGTGTGACGACGATCATGGGCCGATTCTGCTCTGGGGAGTGCTCGGCTGTGCGGCCAAGCGGCGGGTATGGGTGTTCACTCCCTACTGTCGGCCGGCCCCGGGCTTTCGTTAGGCGCCGCCTGGCCCGGCCGTTGAGGCACCCGTTGCGCTATCACTCGTGGCCGCTAAGAGCGCCTTATGGCCGCCACGAGTGATAGCGCAACGGCAGGTTGTGGATAACCTCGGCAGCATCACGCCAGTTGCGGCAACAATGATCCGCATGAGAGCTCCCGCACCGTTGCCCTCCCATCTATCGGCTGCACCGTTCACCGTGCACGAGGCGAGAGCGGCTAGTCTCGGCCGGGCCCGGCTCCGAGCCTCCGATCTTGCCCCGGCCGGCCGCTTGATCTACCTTCCGACTGGCTGGGACTTTGAGATGAGGGGCCTGGCACGGGCACTCTCGGCCGCGACACCGGGCGGCTGGATCTCGCACCTTACCGCGGCGGTCATTCATGGCCTGTGGCTTCCGGCCTGGTTTCGCGAATGCAGGGAACTACACCTGAGCAAACCCAAGGCGCTGCCGCAGGTCCGACGAATAGGCGTGGTGGGGCACACCGTGCTGGTCTTCCCGGAGGAGGTAACGGTGCAGGACGGCATCCACATTTCGACTCCGGCCCGTACTTGGCTCGATCTCGCCCGCATCCTGCCTCTGGAAGGCCTCGTGGCCATGGGCGACCAGCTGGTGCGTCACCCACGGCCGGGTCTGGAGTTCCGAACCGAGCCCTGGACGACGCGCGAGGACCTGCGGACCATGCTCAAGCGTCACCCGAAGTTTCAGGGGATTGTGAAAGCACGGTACGCCGTCGAGCTGATCCGCGTCGGAGCAGACTCTGCACCGGAGACCTTCCTGCGGCTGGCGCTCACCGCCGCCGGGCTCCCGGAACCGGAGTTACAGCTGAGGCTGATGCCACGGGACCCATATTCGCCGGCCGCGGAACTTGGGTACCGCAAGCAGCGTATAGCCATCCAGTACGACGGCGCCCATCACCGCACGCCCGCACAGCAGTCCCGGGACAACCGCCGGGACGAAATCTTCAATGCTGCCGGATGGCGGTACTTCAAGTTCAACGCCGACGACCTGGCCGACGATTTCAGGGGCGCGGTGCGCAGGGTCCGCTTCGCCCTCCGCGCCGGTTGAGCCGGCCAATCCCCCGTTGCCCTATCACTCAGGGCTGGTTCGGCCGATTCTTGCCGGCCATGAGTGATAGGGCAACCTAGGGTGGAGCGCCGGCGGCTGTGTGTTTAGCGCTTGAGGTTGCCGAGCTCCTGCAGGACCTCATCCGAGGTGGTGATGATGCGGGCGTTGGCCTGGAAGCCTCGCTGGGCCACGATCAGGTTGGTAAACTCCTGGGAGAGGTCCACGTTGGACATTTCCAGTGAGCCGCCGGCCAGGGTGCCGATGCCCGGGGCGCCGGCCGCGCCCAGCTGAACGTTGCCGGAGTTGGCAGTGGCGACGTAGGAGGAGCCGCCGGCCTTCTCCAGGCCCGCCGGGTTGGTGAACTTGGCCAGCGCGATCTTCGCCAGGACCTGCTTGGTGCCGTTGCTAAAGGACCCGATCAGTGATCCGTCGTTGCCGAGAGTGAAGGACTCCAGTTTGCCAGCGGCAGAACCGTTCTGGCTGGCAACGGTCAGGGAGCTCATGGAGGCGTAACCGGAGACCTTTGAGAGATCAACTGTGATTGCGTTCGGGCTCGTGCCGATAACGAAGGGACCGCTGGGCGTGAGCGTACCGTCCGCCTGCTGCCCAAGGGTGATGCCGGCCGTGGCACCGTTGTCGTCGACGCCATTAGCACTCCAGCCGCCGGCGGCCTTGGCGAACGTAAGGGTCACCTTGCGCTCGGCGCCGGTGGCATCGTAGACCTTGACGACACGGTCAAACGGAGGGCTGGTGACGAGGGCGTCGCTGGGCAGGTTGCCGTCCAGCGTGACCTTGCTAGTGGCGTTGGCGATCATGGTGTTGGGGTTAAGCGTGATGTCCCCAATGGCCCCGGACTGGTCCACGCCGCCGCTCTGGTTGGCGGTCCAGCCCTGCAGGATGCCGCCGTCGGGGCTGACAAGCTGACTGGCGGCGTCGAACGTCATGGATCCGGCTCGGGTGAAGAGCTGCTGGCCGCCCTTGCTCGTGACGAAGAAGCCGTCGCCGGAGATCATCATGTCCGTGGCGCGGCCGGTGCTCTGCGAGGAGCCCTGGGCGAAGTTGGTGCTCACGCCCGCGACGCGGACGCCCAGGCCGATCTGCGCCGGGTTGCTGCCGCCGGTCTGACCCTGTGGCGCAGAGGCTCCCTGGGTCATCTGCGAGAGGGTGTCCTGGAACTGCGTGGTGGACGCCTTGAAGCCGGCGGTGTTGACGTTGGCGATGTTGTTGCCGGTGACATCCAGCATGGTCTGGTGGGCACGGAGGCCGGAGATTCCGGAGTACAGCGAGCGGAGCATGGGAACTGCCTTTCTTCGGGAGGAAACAGGTCAGGAAGCGGCCGGCGCGGTCAGGCCGGTGATGGAGTCGAGGGGAATGGAAAGGTCGCCGACCTTGACGGCCGGTACGGCGCCGGCGTAGGAGACGGAACTGGCGATGCCGGTGCCGGTGGTGCCGTCGGCGAGCGTGTAGCCGACGGAATGGCCGATCAGCTGGGCTGCGGCCGAGCGCATCTGGAGGGAGAATCCCTCCTTGCTGTTGGTGGTCAGCTCGGTCATTTTTTCCATCATGGACAGCTGGATGGTCTGGGCCATCATCTGATTCGTGTCCATCGGGGCGCTAGGATTCTGGTTCTTGAGCTGCGCGACGAGGAGGGTCATGAAAACGTTGGCGTCCATGGACTGCACGGGCGCCCGGACGGCAGCAGCCTGCTGGGCCGTCCCCGTGGCCGTGACCGGCTGGGGGACGATGGGCTGGATAGTCATGGGTCGGGTTCCTTCGTGTCAGACGAGAATGTCGAGGGTGGTTGAGGGGCCGTTCAGGATCCTGGCGGTGCGCAGCGAGGCTTCGTCTGCCAGAGCGTCCCAGCGGTGTCCGGGCCGTGGCGCGCCGGGCCCGCTCCGGCTGTCGGAGCCGGAACCGGCGCCGCTGCCGGCTTGGAAGCCGTCCCGACCGGTGTCCTGCCCCGGGTCCTGCCCCGGGTCCTGCCCCCGGTCCTGCCCCCGGCCGGGTGGGCCGTTGTGGTCCGAGACGTCGAGGCTGGCTCCGAAGCCGGAGTTCGCGAGTTCCTTGCGTAGTTCGGGCAGGATGCCGCGCAGGGCCTCCCGCCCGGTGTCGCCGGGGGCGAACAGTTCGATCCGCACACCGGCGCCATCGATGTGTGCGCGCACCGTCAGCGGGCCGAGGTCCTCCGGGGTGACTTTGAGGGTCATGATGTGCTGGCCGTGCGGCGCACCGGCGAGGGTAAAGAGCGGTTTGGCCAGCTGCGGCTGGAGCGCCGGCTGCGGCGCCGGGGCCGTGGCCTGGGGTGCCGCCGCGGTCTGGGCCGGCGCGGCCGATGGAGGTGCCGCCGCGGAACCCGCGACGGCGGCCGCGGCCAGACCGTCTACAGACCCGGAAACGCCAGGCGCGGCAGTGACTGGAAGGCTGTCCGCGGGAGCGGCCGTTGCCCGGCACGAAAGCCCGCCCGGCTGGTCGACGGCTCCGGCGATGGCTGCCGCCGCGGCTCCGGCCGGCGCCGGCGTCGCGGTCGGAGCAGAGACTGTCGGAAGCACCGTTGCCGCAGCGGCGGCTGGGTCCTGGACTCCCGCGGAGGTAGCAGGAGTCTGACCTTGAACGACGGCGGAAACGGGGCCCGGCGCCGGCAAGGTAGCCGGTCGGCCACCTTGACCACCGAAACTCTGGCCACCAGCGGCCTGTCCGTCGGCAGTTGGGAACACGACGGCGCCCGGAAGCGGTCCGTCCGGCGCCGCAGCGCTACCGGCCGCGGCCGTGGTTCCCGGTTCCTGGCCGGCAGCGGGAACGTCGGGCACGGCCAGCGCGGCGACAGCGGTAACGCCGACTGTCGGGACGGCGGTGGTGGTGGCTTGAAGCGCCAGACGCGGACCCGCCAAGGGCTGGGTAGAACCACCAATGGCCTGAGCGCCCGCGGGCAGCGCCACGGGAGCCTGGATTGGATCCGCGGTGGCGGCTGGCCCCGCGGCCGGGGCCGGCTGGATCCCCGCCGCGAACTGCGCCGAGGCAGCCAGGATGCCTGCGTGGGCGGCCGGGGCGTCGGTTGCCGGGGCTTCGGTTGCCGCGGCGGAGGCGCCGTCCGGCAGGCTCGCGGAGGCAGTCGCCTGCGTCCCGGCGCCGGCCTCGCGCTTTTTGGAGTGGCCGGCTTCGCCGCGAACCGAAGCGGCGGAGCCTGGAACTTTGGACCTTGGCGCAGCTGAGGCCGCCTCGTTGCTCACGGCGTCGTTCAGCGCGGTCCCGAAGCCCTTGGACGCCCCGGCCTCGGAACGGCCACGGCTGTCCTGCAGCGCGCCACGCGCGCCACGGGCCGGCGCCGGCGCGAGCGCCGAGGCCAGGTCCATCGAAGCCATGCCCTTCATGAGGAGCCTCCGGCCGGGACGATCCGCCGGATGGAGGTCAGGTTGGACTGCTGCTCCCAGGCGTCGCGGATCTGGATGGTCTTGCCCGGTACGGGGGCGTCGATCGCTTTGCCGTTGCCGAGGTAGATGGAGATGTGGTTACCGCCGAAGCTGACCAGCAGGTCGCCGGGCTTGGCCTCGGCGAGGGATGCCACCGGGGTCCCCTGCTTCATCTGGTCGCTGACGACGCGGGGAAGTTCGATGCCAAGGTCTTTGAAGACCCGTTGCGTGAAGCCGGAGCAGTCCATCCCGGTGGCCGGGTTGGTGCCGCCCCAAACATACGGCACCCCGATGTACTTCTTGGCCATGGCCACCACGTCAGTGCCGGTCGCGGCACCTGCCTTGACCGATCCCGCGGCCGGCGCTGTGAGGCCGCTGAGCGCACCCGGTCCCGTTGCGCCGCGTAGCCCCAGGCCGCTGACCAGCGAGGACGCGTCGGTTCCGGAGGAGGCGCTGCTCCCGCCCAGCGCCGCGGTCAGCGCATCGGTGAACGAGCCGGCGTCGCCGGTCCCCGTCCCGGTGGCAAGGGCCGCGGCAGCGGCGGACTTGAGCGCCGCGGTATTGGTCTCGGCCGTCGTGGTGCGGGTGAGCTCAGCGATCATTGATTGGATGCCCTGCATGCGGCCCAGGGCCTCGGTCATGCTCACGAGCGCACCTGCTGTTCGTCCCGGTGCCAGATCGTCGAGGCGATCTCGTCCAGCGCAGACTGTTCGGCGCGCAGCTGCGCGGTGTTGACCTCGGAGTCGTGCCGGGCCTGCAACTTTTCGAGCCCAACGGAGCGGGTGCGGGCCGCGATAAATTCCTCCCGCGCGGCCCCTTCGTCGAGCTCGGCGACG
The DNA here is from genome assembly GCF_040546245.1 of Arthrobacter sp. UYEF3. Classification (NCBI taxonomy): domain Bacteria; kingdom Bacillati; phylum Actinomycetota; class Actinomycetes; order Micrococcales; family Micrococcaceae; genus Arthrobacter; species Arthrobacter sp. UYEF3. The sequence continues at coordinate 45,543 of NZ_JBEPNK010000002.1, read as the reverse complement.
CGGGAGAGGTTCTGCAGGTCCGCCAGCATGCTGTGGGACGCCGACCGGGACGCGGCGACGGCGCGCAACGACGCCGAGCTGACGATGTCCTCGTCGTTGGCGGCCAACTGGCGGCGGGCGGAGGCCTCCCGGGCGCGGACTGAGCTGGACCGGGAGCGGGCGCGGGCCAGCCCGGTGGCGGCCTGGTCCTGCTGGATCTGGCGGAGGCGGAGCAGCCCCGCAAGCGAAAATTCCCGGTTCATGCCGCGGCTCCCAGGATTGAGGTGAGGTGGCCCAGCTGGCGCCAGGACTCGGGGTGGGGGGTGGATTCGTCCATCGGCTGCTGCAGGAATCCGCTGACGGAGTCCTCGTGCGCCAGTGCGGCGTCCACCAGCGGGTTGGTCCCGGCCTGGTAGGCGCCGACGTCGATCAGGTCTTGGGCGGCCTTGCGGGCCGCGAGGACCCGGCGCAGCGCGGAGGCCGCCTCGAGGTGGGGGCGGGCGTTGACTTTGGAGGCTACGCGCGAGATCGAACCGAGGACGTCCACCGAGGGAAAGTGCCCGGTCACGGCGAGCTTCCGGTCCAGCACCACGTGACCGTCAAGGATGGACCGGGCAGCGTCGGCGATCGGTTCGTTGTGGTCGTCGCCATCCACCAGCACGGTGTAGATGCCGGTCACCGAGCCGGTTTCTGCTGTACCGGCGCGCTCCAGCAACCGTGCGAGGACGGAAAAGGTCGACGGCGGGTAGCCGCGGGTGGCGGGCGGCTCGCCGGCGGAGAGGCCGATTTCGCGCTGGGCCATGGCCACGCGGGTCAGCGAATCCATCATGAGCACGACGTCCTGGCCCTGGTCCCGAAAGGATTCGGCGATGCGGGTGGCCGTGAACGCGGCGCGCATGCGCATCAGCGCCGGCTCGTCGGAGGTGGCGACGACGACGACCGAGCGGGCCAGGCCGGCCGGGCCGAGGTCGTCCTCCAGGAATTCGCGCACTTCACGGCCGCGCTCCCCCACGAGGGCGATCACCGAGACCTCGGCGTCGGTGCCGCGGGCGATCATGGACAGCAGGGAAGACTTGCCGACGCCGGAGCCGGCGAAGAGACCCATCCGCTGGCCCTTGCCCAGGGTGGTCATGGTGTCCAGGACGCGGACGCCGGTCTGCAGGGCGGTGTCGATGCGGGCGCGCTTCATGGCGTTGGGGGCTTCGTTGTCGATCGGAACGCGGGGGCCGCTGAGCAGCGGGCCCTTGCCGTCAATCGGCCGGCCGAGGCCGTCGAGGACGCGCCCGAAGAGTCCGGCGCCGGTAGGGACCAGCACGGTCCCGCCCTTGGCGCGGACCGGGTCGCCGGCGGCGACGCCCGCCAGTCGTCCCAGCGGCATGCACCGCACGGCGCCGTCCAGGGCCGCCACCACTTCGGCGTCGAGCCCGGGGTTCTCCCCCACGGTGACCAGGTCACCGAGGGCGCAGTCAAGGCCGGACACTTCAAGGCCCAGGCCCATCACGGAGGTGACGGTGCCCACCCGCTGTGGCGCGGCCGCGGCGAGGGCGGCGGCGAAGTCCTCGCTTTTGGGGCGCCAGGGGGCCATCATGGCTGACCGCCGGAAAGTTCGTTCGTGGCGTTGGAAGCCCACTGCTGGTCCCCCAGCAGGGCCGTCCTGGCCCGGGCCAGGGCACTCCCGAGGCTGGCGTCGAGCCAGCCCTGCTGGTACTCCACCTTCGCGTCGCCGCGCTGCAGGGACGGATCGGCGAGCAGCGGCAGCCCGGCCGGCAGGTCCTGGCCTTCCTTGGCGAGCACGTCAATGTCGGCCGGGTGCAGGCGGATGGCCAGTACGGTGGCGGCGTCGTTCCCGGACAGGGCGCGGTCCAGGGCGGCGCGGGCCGTCCGGGTCCCCGCGGCGAGTTCGTAGCCGAGGATGGCTTCGGCAAGCTCCAGCGCGATGCGGGCCAGGACCTCTTCGGCGTCCTGGAGCGCCTGGACGTTGCGGTGCGCGAAGTCGGTGCGGGCCACGGCGAGGGCGCGGACGGCGCGGTCCAGGTCCTGCTGTCCGGCAGCGAGGGCGGCAGCCTGTTCGGCCGCCATCCGGTCGCGCCAGCGCCGTTGTTCCTTGGCGGCGGCGCGGACCCCGGCGGCGTAGCCGGCGGCGTGGCCTTCGGTGTAGCCGGCCTGTTCGCTGGCGGGTCCACCGGAACGCAGCGAGGGGAAGATGATCCGGGCGGGGGCGCTGCCGGCGGCGGATCCGGCGGTAGCGGCCCGGTTTGTGAAAGCACCGTCAGTAGACATAGTCTTCTTCGTCGCCGCGGTGGATGGTGATCGCGCCTTCGGCGTCGAGTTCGCGGATGGAGCGGACGACGGCGGCCCGGGCCTCCTCGATCTGCGAGGCGCGCAGCGGTCCGAGCGCGGCCATCTCGGATTCGAGGATCTCGAGGTTGCGGCCGGACACGTTGGTGGTGACGGTTTCCAGGACCTGCTCCGAGGCGCCCTTCATGGCCACCGCCAGGACGGAGGCGTCCAGGCCGCGGAGCACCAGCTGCACGTCGCGGCGTTCCAGCTTGACGATGTCGTCGAACGTCACCATTTGGGCGCGGATTTCCACCGCGAGGTCCGGATCGAGCAGGTCCAGGCCGTCCAGGACGGAACGTTCGGTGCCGGCGTCGGTCCGGTTGATGATTTCGAGCAGCGGCTGGATGCCGCCCACCACCTTGGAGGCCTGCTGCGAGACGGCCGCGCCGCCGCGCAGCTTGAGCGTGTCCGCCACGATGCCGATGGCTTCGGGCGCACCCGAACCCATCGTGGCGATGCTCAGGGCGACGTCGGCCCGGAGCGAGCCGGGCAGCCCGGACATCACGGCCGAGGCCTTGCGGGGGCTGAGGTGGGCCAGCACCAGGGCGATGGTCTGCGGAAGTTCGCCGTCGATCAGTGCAAGGATCTGCACCGGCTCGATGTCCTCGAGGAATTCGAAGGACTTGCCGGCCATGTTGACGGTCAGCCGGTTGATCAGGCCGGCGGCTTTTTCCGAGCCGAAGGACGCCTCGAGCAGGCCTTCGGCGAGTTCCCGGCCACCGCGGGCCTGCCGCGGGCTGCTCAGGGCGGCCTCGTGGAAGTCCTTCATGATCTGCTCGGCAACCGCGGGATCCACCTTGCGCAGCCGAACAATCTCGGCGGCGATTTCCTCCGCCTCGGTGTCCGTGAATTGTGCCATTACCTGCGCCGCGTTGGGCGGGCTCATCTGCATCAGGATGATGGCGGCGCGCTGGGTGCCGGTGAGGGTCGAGTCGGCGAGTTTCATGCGGGCTGCCTGTCATCCATCAGGCCGCGGAGGTAATCGGCGGCCTTCTCCGGGTTCGCGGCGACCATGTTGTCGATCTCCTGCATCCGCCGTTCGGCTTCGAGCACTTCCATCGGCGGGGCCGGGAGCGGCTGCAGCGGCAGCGCGGTCAGCGGGATGGCCGACGTCGCGGGGGCCGGGTCAAAGGCCGTGACGGCGGGCAGCGGCGGCAGCAGGTCCAGGCGTTCGCCGAGGTCCACGGGTTCGCGCTTCTGCCGGCGGCGCAGGATGACGATCACGATCAGCGCGAGGATCAGCAGCCCCAGCAGGATGCTGCCGGCGGTGACCAGGGTCCCGAAGAACGCGGCCTGCTTCTGCGCCTCGATCTCGGCCTTGGCGGCGTCGAGGGAGGCGTTCGCCTGGTCCGCGGCGGCGGTGCTGAACGGGATCACCTCGACGGTGACGACGTCGCCTCTGGCCTTGTCGATGCCGGCGGCGGAGGTGACCAGCGCGGTCAGCGAGCCGAGGTTCAGCCCGCCGGCGGCGGACTGGCTGACCGCCACCGAAATGGTCTGGCGCTTGATGGCGCCCGGCGGGATCACGCGGTCTTCGGTGACCTTGTTGACGGCGTTGTTCTTGGTTGCCGTCGTGGAGTCGAAGTTGCCGTTGCCGCTGGTGCCGCCGGGGACGGCGATGTTGTCCGGTCCGAGGACGCCGGCGGCTCCTCCCCCGGTGCCGGTGTACTTTTCCGACTTGGCAGATTCGCTCAGCGGCAGCGCACCGGGGGTGTTGGAAAACGTTTCGCTCTTCTGCTGGGCAGATTCGCCGGTAACATCCGCGGCGACCGCCACGGTGGAGTTGCCGGGGCCCACCACGCGGTCCAGGACGGCTCGGACGGCGTCGCCGGTGCGCTGCTGGTAGTCGGTGGCCTGCTTGGAGGACGATCCTGCGGCGCCGCCCCCTACCGTGGACAGGACGTTGCCCTGCGCGTCGACCACCGAGACGTTGGCAGGCTTGAGGTTCTCGATCGCGGCGGAGGTCAGGTGCACAATGGCCTGGACCTTGTCACCGGACAGGGTGACGCCGGGGGCGGTTTCGATGAATACGGAGGCGGTGGTGTCCGGGGTTTTGGAGACGAAGACGGTTTTTTCCGGGATCGCGAGCCGGACGGCCGCGGTCTTCACGCCCTCCATCGCGCCGATGGTGCTGGCCAGTTCACCCTCGAGAGCGCGCTTGTAGGTGACGGATTGCTGGAACTCGGAGGAGGTGACGCCCATCTTGTCCAGCAGCGAGTAGCCGGTGGCTGCGGCACTCGGGAGCCCGGCTGCGGCGGCCTTGAGCCGCTCGTCGTACACCTTCTCCTCGGGCACCAGGATGGTGGCGCCGCCGTCGCTGAGCTGGTATGGCACGTTGTCCTTGCGCAACTGCTCCACGATGCCGTTCGCGTCGGTGTTCTTGAGGCCGGAAAACAGCGGCGTCATGGTGGGCTTGGACAGCCAGGCCGACAGCGCGACGATGCCGACCACCAGTAGGGCGGCGCCAATGACGGCCAGGGTGCGCTGGCCGGTGTTGAACCCTTTGAGGCCGCCGCCCAGACGTTGGAAGAAGCCTGTAATCTGCGGAGGCATCAGGCCTGCATCCTCATGATCTCGTTGAACGCGTCAACGCCCTTGTTGCGCACGGTGGCCACGAGTTCGAGCGTGATTTGCGCCCGGCTGGCCGCGATGGTGGCGTTGTGGATGTCGTCCAGGTTGCCGGTAACGGCGGACACGGCAAGCTCCTTCGACGTCGAATGCAGCTGCTGGAGGTTATCCACGGCGCCGGTGAGGGAAGATGCGAAGCCGCTACCGTCGGTCCCGGCTACGGATGCGGCGCCGGAGAGGTAGTCCGTGGGAACGACGCCCTGTACCGGTGCGATCGGGGAAACGGGCATCAGGATCTTCCAATCTCAAGGGCGGCGAGGTAGGTCTCACGGGCGCGGTCAACCACCTGGGCATTGGCCTGGTAGCCGCGCTGGGCAATGATCAGGGACCCCATCTGCTCGGCCATGTCGATGTCCGGGTATTTCACGTTGCCGTTGGCGTCGGCCAGGGGGTGGTCCGGCTGGTAGACGATCCGGCCTTTGGCGTCACCGAGGGGGGTGCCCTTGACGTACACGCCGGTCTCCCCTGCGCCCGCGGTGGCTTCGACGTACTTAGCGCGGAACGCGGGGCCGGACGTGGCCGAGGCGTTGTTCATGTTGGCGAGGTTGTCCGAGACGGCGTCGAGCCACTTCCGGTGCACGGTGAGGGCGGAGCCGGCAATGCCGATCGCGTCGAAGGTCATTAGTTGGTCCTCATCGCGGCGCGGACGGCAGTGAATTCCCCGCCGATGGCGCGGGCGGCGAACTGGAAACGCAGTACCGTATCGATGTTGGACAGGGTCTCGGTATCCAAGTTGACGTTGTTGCCGTTGAGCTGGCTGGGCTCGAGCGACGTCGCTGTCGTGGCTTCGGTGCGGCCGTCACCGGACTGAACCGACGCGGCAAGGGCAGCTTCGAAGCTGACGCGCTGGGCGTGGTAGTTCGGGGTGTTGACGTTCGCGATGTTGTTCGCGATGGCGCGTTGGCGCAGGGCCAGACCGTCCATAGCGCTGGCCAGCGCTGTCGAAGTCACGGATTCGAGCACAGAGTCCTGCCTGGGGAATTGTGGGGTGGCCGATCCGTGGCCGGTAAACGAGCGATCCGTGCTCCAACTGTGGCTATCGGCACTGGTCAGCGCCGCGTTAGCGAAAAATGCGAAAGGTTTATTGCGCGTCTTTCCGGTCGGCCTGCCTGCGGCTGGTCTAGCCGTTCACGTCGAGGTAGATCGCCCCGGACTGACCGCCGACGCCGGGTACCGAGCTCACGGCGTGCAACTGCCGGGCCACGTCGTGTTTCGCCGCCTCCAGGCGCCGGGCCACCCGCTCCTGCGCCGCGGACAGCGCCATGGCCCGCCGCCGTGCCGAGGGCGGCAATGGCGTGTTGAGCGACGGCGGAGACCAGCGCTCGACGGGCAGCGCTGCCACCGGCTGAGCTGTCGCGGATAAGGGACCCAGCGGGTCCTTCAGCGTCTTTTCTGCGGAAACGACGGCCATCTCCAGGAGGTCCAGCACCCGGGACCAGGCCTGGAGGGCGGAGTCGGCTGTTGGCTCCGTGGCACGGGGGTCCTCCCAGTACGCGGGCTCAGCCAAAACCGAGGCTCCCGCCAGCTGCGCCGGGCTGAGTGTTCCAGGCACCGGCTCCCGCAAAGGCGGACGACGACGGCGCTCCCGCGGCGGCCGCTGGGGCCGGCCGGGCGGCGGGGATGGCCGCGGCGGCGTCGTGCCAGGCTTGGCGTAGAGGCTCCAGCAGTTCGATTGCTTCCCTGGTCAGGGCAGCGTCGCGCTGGATGTTGGCGTTGACCAGGGCAGTGAAAGCGTAGTTGTAAAGCCCCAGCAGGCCGTCGGCGCCGTCCCAGGCGTCGGTCTTGAGCGAGGAAATCAGCTCCGCGATGATGGCCTGGCCGTGCAGGAGGTTCTCCGAAGCGACCGGCCAGTTGGCGGCTTGCTGCGCGGTCTCGGCGCGGCCGAGGTCCAGCAGGAGCCGGTCGTAGAGCATGGTCAGGAGCCGGGCCGGCGGCGCCGAGAGGACCGAGTCCGCGAGGTACTGGTTGCGCTGGGCCGCGCTGCCGCTTCCGTAGCCGCCGATGCCGTTTCCAAAGGGGTTACTGGTCATTACTTACTGCTCCCGCCGGAGAGGCCCGCGAGTTGCGAAGTGAGCCAGGACTGTTGCGCCTTCATGTTGCTCATTGCCACTTCAAGGGCCGAGTAGGTGCTTTTCAGCGTTGCCTGGCGGGAAGCCAGCCGGGTGTCCCAGTCGCTGATTCGGTTAGCAAGATCGCTGACTTCGGACTGCTGGCCGGTGATGGTCTTGGTCAGGGTGCCGTCGTACTTGTCCGAGGCGGTGTTGGCTGCGGCGGCGATGCGCCCGGCGATTTCCTGCACCCTGGCGGCCGTCCCAGCCGGATCGGCGGCGAGGGCGGCGCCGAACTTGGTGGCATCGAATTCCATGGTGCCGGTCTTGGTGATGCTGATGCCGATTTCCGACGGCGACCGCGGCGGGGTTCCCACCGGCAGCGAAGCGGCCGAGAGAATGTTCTGGTTCACCGAGCGGACCGTGCTGTCACCGGCGAAGATCCCGGCTGATGTCTTGGATCCGGTGGTGCCGGTAGTGGTGCTGACCGCCGTCCTGGCGGCCACGAAGGAGAAGATGCCGTTCACCCCGGCGACAAGGTCCGAGGCCATCTTCGTGATTCCCGCGTCGTCGCGGCCCACCGTGAGGGATACCGGGGCCGCACTGATTTCCTTAGCGGTGACGGAGACGCCGGGGAGGAGATCCGTGAACGTGTTGGTCGAGGACTTTACCGTCTGGGCCGCGGTGCTGCCCGGCCAGAGTGAGATCTCCGCGTCCTGGGCGGCCTTGACGTCGGTGAACGTCGTTCCCGGATCACTGATGGTGAAGGCGCCTGCTGCGCCCGACTTCGTCGCGGTGAACTGGAGCCGGAAGTCTCCGCCGCCCACGTCCACCTTAGTGGCAGTGACGCCCGCACCCGCGGCGTTGACCGCGGTGACCACGTCGTCGAGGTTGCTCGAGAGCGGCTGGATTGTATACGGGGTACCGCCGCTGTTGATGGTCATGGTCGTGTACGGCCAGCCCGTCACGGCATTCACCTTGGGCGTCACGGTGACCTGGGTTTGGGCTAACTTGGTGACCTGGAAATCGAGGGAGCCCGCTTTGGCCGCTGCGGTGGTGGTGGCGACAACCTTGTCGCTGCTAGTGCTGGCGGTGAAGAGATCGAGGGCGCCGGGCTTGGCGGCGGCGGTGGCCTGCATCGCCAGGGCGGCGACTTTGCCGTTGAGCCCCTGGAGCGCGGACACCATGGTCTGGATGTCGTAGGACTTGTTTTTGAGCAGGGTCTGCGGGAGGGCTTCGGACTGCATGATGGAGCCGATCAGGGCGGTGGTGTCGAGCCCGCTGGCCAGTCCGTCGAGTGAAATTCCCATCGCTGCCGCTCCTTGCTGCTAATAAATGCTGATCCCGCTGCTGTTTCGAAAGTACTGATGCTGCACGTAAGGGCCGGACGATGGTTTTGGCATCGTCCGGCCCTTCCGCAGCGTGGTGATCGGGGGTAAGTCTTCGTCTGATCAGGGTGGCAGACTGACCTCTGTGGCTGCCCGTCTGCCGGCTCAGGCCTAGCGCAGAAGCGAAAGAACGCCCTGGCTGGACTGGTTGGCCTGGGCCAGCATTGCGGTGCCGGCCTGGGACAGGATGTTGGCCTTGGTGAACTTGACCATTTCCTGAGCCATGTCAACGTCGGCGATGCGGGACTGAGCGGCCTGCAGGTTCTCACCGGCAACGTTCAGCGACTTAATGGAGTGCTCGAGGCGGTTCTGGGTTGCACCCAGGTCTGCGCGCTGGGCGGAGACGGCCTTGATGGCGGTGTCGATGGTGCCGATCGTGGTCTGCGCGTTGCCAGCCGTGGTCACGTCGAACCCGGCATTGGTAGTGCCGGCAAGGGTGCCCAGGGTGCCGGTGGAGCTGGTGTCGACGAGCGAGACGGAGATCGAGTCGTTGGTGCCGCCGCCGGTGCCGACCTGGATCTTCAGTGTCTTTGCAGAGTCCAGGGTCGTGATGCCGTTGAAGTTGGTGCCCTTGGTGATGCGGTCCAGCTCCTGACCGAGGGCGGTGCCTTCGGACTTGATGGCGTTGCGGGCGTCGGTGTTGTTCGTGTCGTTGGCGCCCTGGACCGCGAGGTCACGCATGCGCTGCAGGATCGAGTGAACCTCGGTCAGGGCGCCTTCAGTGGTCTGGATGACCGAGATGCCGTCCTGGGCGTTGCGGGCGGCCTGGGCCGAACCGGTGACCTGTGCCTTGAGGCCCTCGGAGATGGACAGGCCCGCTGCGTCATCGCCGGCGCGGTTGATGCGCAGGCCGGTGGACAGCTTCTCCAGTGACTTGGAAAGGTCAGTCTGCGTGGCGTTGAGGTTGCGGTAAGAGTTGTTTGCCGCGAGGTTGTTGTTAATAACGAAGCCCATGGTATTTCCTCCGTGAGTTGGGACTGTAAGCGATGGCCCATCCGTGGGCCTTCACGAGTAGCTATCGCCACTTGGGATGCTCGGGTAAGGAGAAATCCCAAATTCTTTTCGGAATTTCCCGGCCTCCAAGACCCGCGTGTTATCACCCTTATTCCTGCTAACGGGTGCGGAAATCCTGCCGATAGTTTGTACGAACCCTGCTGCAGGCTGCATCGTCCGCACGATGATTAGTCGCCTCGGCGCGCCTTACAAGCCACCGCACCATTCACACACCCGAGGGAGCCCTCCGGACTATGGCCATCCACGAACTTTCTGCCCTGCTGTGGCGGGAGCGTGAACTTCTGGACGTTCTGACTTTCAAGCTGGAAGAAGAACAGCTGCTGCTCACCTCCGGTAAATCCCGGTGGCTGCCGCACGGCACCAAGGAAGTCGAACAGGTCCTGGGCCACCTCTCCCAAGCGAGCCTGGCCCGCACCATCGAGGCCGCCGTCGTCGCCGAAATGTGGGGCCTGCCCACCGACGCGACACTCGGCGAACTCGCAGCCGCAGCCCCGGAAGGGGCCTGGGCCGAAGTCCTCACCGCGCATTTGACGGCCTTGACCCGCCAGACCGCCCTGATCAAGGAGCTGCGGGATTCCAACGAGCAGTACCTGCGCACCGCGGTCCGCTCCACCCAGGAGTCGCTAGCCGATCTCAACCCCACAGTGGCAGCCGGCACCTACGATGCGCGCGGCAAGACCGGCGAATCGGCCGGCTCCCGCCTCTTCGACCAGCAATTCTAAGGAAGCGACCATGAGCACCTTCGGCGCCCTGAACACCGCCTACCGCGGACTGACTGCCGCCCAGCAAGGCATGAACGTGGCCGGCCAGAACATCGCCAACGCTGCCACTGAGGGCTACACCCGGCAGCGGGTCGAACAGTCTTCGCTGGCCGCGCCCGCCCGCGGCCTCTTCAGCGGCGGCGCGCTCCAGCCCGGCCAGGGCGTCTCGGTGGACGCCATCGCCCGCCTCGGCAACACCTTCCTCGACGGCAGTGTCCGCTCGGCCGGAGCCCAGGCAGGCTACGCGAATGTCCGTTCCTCGGCCCTGCAGGGCATCGAAGGTGTCCTCCAGGAACCCGGCGACAACGGCATCTCGACCTCCCTTCAGCAGTTCTGGTCCGCCTGGCAGGGCGCGGCCAACCAGCCCGCCGAAGACGGCCCGAAGGGGCTGCTGTTGAACGCGACCAACTCAGTTACGGACAAGATCTCCTCCGCTTACCAGACACTGCAGGGGCAGTGGAGCGGCGTCCGGGCACAGGCTGCGGACGCCGTCGACGCTGTCAACGCCGCAGCCACGCAGGTGGCGGCCTACAACGCCACCATCCGCTCCACTGTCGCCGCCGGCGGCTCCGCGAACGAACTGATCGACGCCCGCGCCAAACTCACCGAAACCATTTCACGCCTGGCTGGCGGCACGGTGCGCGAACAGGCCGACGGCACGGTGGAAGTCCACGTCGGCGGCAACGCCCTCGTAATGGGTACCTCGGTCCGGGCCCTTGAACTCTCCGGCAGCCAGGCGGGAGATGCCCTCGGGTCGACGGTGCAGCTGCTCTGGAAGGACACCAAGAGCGCGGCCGCGCCCGACGGCGGCGAAATCGCGGGCGCCCTGTCCGTGCTGGCTCCGGCGGCTACCGCGCCTTCGACTCCCGGCTCCGGCGGCGCAATTGCCGAGGCAGCCGAGTCGTTCAATAACTTCGCTACCGCGCTCGCGAAGTCCGTCAACGACGTCCACAAGAATGGCCAGCTTCCCAACGATGCGCTGGGCAATCCCGGCGCCACAGGTCAGGACTTCTTCACCTTCAGTGGGACCGGACCCGCCGCCCTCAGCATCAAGAGCCCTGCGACCACCGGCGGCATTGCGCTCAAGACGTCGGGCCAAGGCGCCCTCGATACCAGCATCGCGGATAAGATTTCCCAACTCGGCACGGGCGCGGGCTCACCGGACAAGGTCTGGTCCGGCATTGTCACCGGCATTGGTGTGCAGTCCCGCGGGGCCCAGCAGCACGAAGCACTCAGTTCCGCTGCCCGGGCTTCTGCGCTGACCAGCCGAGCCTCGCAGGCCTCGGTGAGCCTGGACGAAGAAAACGTAAACCTGCTGACCAACCAGCATGCCTATCAGGCGGCGGCTCGCGTGATGACCGCCGTCGACGAGGCGCTGGATGTCCTGATCAACCGCACCGGATTGGTAGGAAGGTAGAACCATGCTGAACCGAGTCACCAACCTGACCATGAGCGCAAACGCCCAGCGGACGCTGCAGTTCCAGCAAGCCAAGCTGGCCGAGCTGCAGGACAAAGCCTCCTCGCTCAACAAGATTTCCCGCCCCTCGGACGACCCGGCCGCCACGGCCCAGGCTCTGGCCACGCGTTCTCTTCAGGCTGCCAACTCCCAGTACGGCCGGAACATCGATGACGGCAACACCTGGCTCACGGCGGCGGATACGGCACTGGAGCAGGCGACCAACGTGATGCACCGGATCAAGGACCTCACCGTCCAGGCCGGCAACGGCTCGCTGCCGCAGTCGGGCAAGGACGCAATCGCTGCGGAGCTGGAGTCTCTGAACAAGGACCTTGTCTCCATCGCCAACTCCAAGCACCTGGGCCGGAACATCTTCGCCGGTAACTCCGACGCCGACATGATTTACACTGGTACCCCTCCCGCGCTCGACGGCCTGCCCGCCAGCCCGGTTGAACGACGCATCAGCGCCACCCAGGCCGTCCGGGTTGACGCCGACGGCAAAGCGATCTTCGGCAGCGGCACAGGCTCGGTCTTCGACACCATCAGCAAACTGGCGGCAGACCTGCGCGCGGGCAAGGATGCGACACCCTGGAGCTCCAACGTGGACAAGGGCTTTAAGGACATCGTCAACGGCCGTGCTGAAATTGGAACACGGCAGGCACAGCTGGAACGTGCCGGCAACGTCAACACCGAAATGGAGGCTTCCTTGGACGCCCAGCGGACCGGGATTGAAAAAGCAGACCTCGGCAGCGTGATCATGGACCTGAAGCTCCAGGAAACCAACTACCAGGTGGCCCTGGCCGCCACGGCACGGGTCCTGCAGCCCACCCTGATGGACTTCCTCCGATGAACTCCGTCCTCAGCAGCACCCCGGTGACATTTACCGCCCCCATGCCCGGGCTCGAGAACGTCCACGACTTCGCCCTGCGGAACATCGACAGCGCCCCGGGCCTGTTCGCCCTCGAGGCCGAACACCCCGTTCCGGTGCGCCTGTTCCTCGCCGACGCCGCAATCTTCGTTCCGGGCTACGCGCCGCGGGTTCCTGCCGCTGCCCTGGCAGCCTTGGAAATCGGCGACGGCGAGGAGCCCCAGGTGCTGGTGGTGGTCAACCACTCCCCCACGTCAACCACTGTGAATCTGATGGCGCCGATCGTGTTCAACCCGGCCAACCGGCGCTGCACCCAACTCGTGCTCGACGGCAAGGAATACCCGCTGCGGGCGGAACTCGGCGCGCTCTAGATACTTCGAAGCGCTCCAGACGCTACGCAACTTGCAGTGGCGGCGCGGAGATGAATTCATACCAGTCCGGGAAGGGGTCCGGGGGCAATTCCAATTCGGGATCGCGCCCGGGGTCAGGGGGCAGGCCATCGTCGCTCCCGTCAGCTGTGTTCATTAATCCGTTCGGCCAGTGGGGTGGTTCCCAGTCCTGGTGTTCGCTGGGGTAGTGCCGGCCCGACGGCGCGGTCCAGCCGGGCGGGTGGTCTTTGCTGGCCCCGGCGGGTGTCCAGGCGGAGCTGTGTTTCAGGCCGTGGTGTTTGCGGCAGGGCTGGCCCAGGTTGGTGATGCCGGTGGCGCCGCCGTCGGCCCACGCCAGCAAATGGTCCGCCTCGTTATCCAAAGACTGGTTGTTGCAGCCCGGGAACGGGCACTTACCGTCCCGCAGCCGGAGCCACTGCCGCAGGGCCTTCGGGACACGGTAACTCGTTCGCCCGATCTCCAAGGGCGCCCCGTCCCGCGGGTCGGTCAGGACGCGGTAGAACGACTCGGCGCCGTCCGTGACCAGGCGGCGGGCCATCGACGGCGGGATCGGACCATACCCGTCGAGCACGGCCGGCTCCTCCGTGGCGCCGAGCAGCGACAGGGCCGGGACGGTGATCAGGACCTGCGCCCGCGGCGACGGAACCCCGGCAACATCGCCCGACAAGTCCCCGCCGGCCGCGGCACCGTCCGCGCCCGTCCCGCCGTCGGGCATTCCGTTGGTGAGGAGCCAGGTCGCGGCGACGTCGGCGCGGAGCTGGGTGAGCGTCCTAGCCTCGTCCGGTCCCTGCAGGCTCCGGGCGGCGGCGGTGGTCCGTTCCCAGATCCCCGCGGCGGTGGCGGCGGGGAGGTAAGCCGAAAGCCAGGCCATGCCGTCCCGGTCCGGCGCGTACTCGACCCGCCGGTCCGCGGCGCACTTGGTGTGGCGGATTTCCATGCTGACCGGGTGGTGGCGTTCCCGCCAGGTCCGGGCCTCCGCCCTGAATCGGCCCGGCACCAGCTCCCCGGCCGGGCAGCCCCGAGCCGGCTCCGGCGCGGCGGCGTCCAGGAAATGCGCCTCAAGCGCCGCCGCACCGGCCGGATTCAGACCGGACGTTTCGTCCACCATGATCCGGGCGTGCTGCCAGGACATCGTCCCGGCATGCAGGGCCGTCAGAGTCAGCGGCAGCACCGTCGTCAACGCCAGGGATTCAGAGATCAGGGCGCTGGCGGCCCGTTCGCTGACGGTCAGGACGCAGGCGACCTCGGCGACCACAGCCATCTCCTGGCAGGTGCGTTCCTGCGCGGAGACTGCCGGTGACGCGAGGGCCTCGGCCGCTTCCACGTACTCGGCGGCCAGCCTGACTTTCAGCGCGGCGAACCGGGACTCACCCCGGGCGACCTCGGCCAGACCGGCCAAGCACGCCTCAGCCCGAGCACGCAACGGATCGGCGTCCCGCCAAAGGTCAGCCCCGGCACCGGGCCCGGCCTCCGCCAAAGCAACGAGCGCGGCGGCGGACGCGGCGACAGCCGCCACCGCCTCCCTGCTCTCCGCACTCAATGCCGCGCTGCCTTCCATACCCAAAGACTACGAGCAGCCACCGACATTAAAGACGTGACTGGGTCTGTTGGCCGCGCGGATCTGCCATCGACTGAAACCCCAGGGAGGGGCTTGTCTTCGCCGTTGCCGTCGCCGTCGGCCTCACCAATAGTGCGCGACGTCAATCACCAGTCGCGAACCGGCGTCGGGCCCGGCCAGGGTCAGGACCCGGAACGGCAGCCTTGCCCGGACTCCGATCCCCAGGCTGGTGTAGCCCTCGAAGCTGCCGGCCCACGCCACCTGCCGGAGAGTCTGGTAGCCGCCGACGTTGCTCAGCTCGCCTTTGTCACCCGGGGCGTAGGTCGGCTTGCCGGCGTCGTCGTAAGCGGGCGCATTGACGGTGAGCTGGAGGAAGGCCTGGCCCCGCAATGGGATGGGCAGTCCGGAACCGTCCTGCGCCACCTTCGACACGTACCGCACCGTGTAACCGGCCACCGGTCCGTTGAGGTCAATGACGAGGCGGTCAAAGCAGTAGTGCTGGCCGGTCCGGACGTTGACCACCTTTGCCTGGCTCATGGCGGCGTCGGCCTTGGCCCGCGACCCCCACTCGAGTCCGCAGTATGGAGCCGCCGCTGCAGGCCCGGGTGCCAGGAGCCCCAGCCCTGCGGCCATCAGCACGGCCATCAACCAAACGGTGAGTTTCTTTCCACGGATCCCGGTCACTCGGACCGCCTCCTCCAGTCATGCAGACAACCCCGGTCCAGACACCTCAAGCCTAGGTTTGCGCACCTCCGTTGACGAGGTCCGGATCAACTTTGGCGTCCAACCGTTAGCCTGAAACGGCCCAGATCACGAATGGGGATCTGATCATGATTTCGGCACTGCCAGGGGTACGGCAAAGCGCCGGATCCCTGGGATATCCGACGCTTTGCTGGGGGTAGTTCGAGATACTTAGAAACGAGCCCGGTCAGGCGGGCTGGCACGCGCTGGAAAGCTGTTTAGCCTTCGCAGTCGCGGCAGTACTTCTGGCCGTTCTTTTCCTTGGCGACCTGGGACCGGTGGCGGACCAGGAAGCAGGAGGAGCAGGTGAATTCATCGGACTGCTCGGGAACAACAATGACGGTCAGTTCTTCGCCGGAGAGGTCGGCGCCGGGAAGGTCGATGCCTTCGGCAGTGTCGTTCTCGTCGACGTCGATAACAGCGGTCTGGGCGCCGCCGCCGCGGGATGCCTGAAGGGCCTCCAGAGATTCAGCGGGAGACTCTTCTTCTGTCTTGCGTGGGGCGTCGTAATCGGTAGCCATAGCGGGGTTCACTTTCGTTGCTGCACTGCGCCATTTCAGGCACCTCAGTGAAGCAGTTTAGGGCATCAAGCTAGGAGTTGAAACATACTGTGTTTAGTGCGACATTCCGCGGCGCTTGGCTAAGCAATCCCGGAGGCAATCATGGCTACCAAACTAAGCAAGAAGGCCCTCGCCCGCGCCCGACGGCTGGTGAAGCACGGAAACGTCCAGCGCGATACCCGGGGCGATTGGAGCGAGGACGCACCGTCCGCCGAGCAGGAGAACAAATTCATCGAAAAAAGCGGATTCGAGGAGTTCGCCAACTGGCATCTGGGACTGGACCCGGACGCCTCCGAAGGAACCTAGGGCAGCGTGACATTCCCGTTCGGTGGTTTCAAGAAAATCCACCGTTGCGCTGTCATATCGCTCGAGAGCCGGGCCGCACAACATGGCCACGACGACATCGCCGAAGGGGCAAAGAAGCGCCTCGAAGAGATCGACGCGGACTAGGTCCGTCCTCGCCCGCTCAAGCCACCGAACGGGGGTCCCGGCCAACTCGGCGTGTTGCTGCTGGACGGCCGCCATCACCGACGGGCAGGCCGGGTCGAAGTATTCACGCAAGGCAGTCACGGCTCATCGCTCGGATTCGCCTCATTCATAGGCACAAACTCCGCCGCCGGTGCCGGACGGTCAAAGGCCCATCACCCGCCGCCACCTGGCGTTTGTGCAAATATGCACTGGTGCATAAAATTTCTGCGTGACTGGACGCGGCACGGCAGCTCAAGGACCGTCGCTCCGGGAGCGCCATAAGGGCGAGACTTGGACGGCGATCCACGAGGCCGCCGCCGACGCGGCGTTGGAGGGCGGCCTGGGGTCCGCCACTGTGGAGGCAATTGCGGAGCGCACCGGCATCTCGCGCCGGACCTTCTTCAACTACTTCCCCACCAAGGAGGATGCCATCCTCGGGCTCCGGGAACCCGCTTTGGCCGCGGACGCCGTCGCCGAGTTCCGCGCTGGAAACCGGTCGCCCGTCGGCGACGCCGTTCACCTGATGGCCGCAGCGATGCGGGCCGCCGGTCTTGGCAGCATGACCGACTCGCGGATGCGCAGCGTACTCCTGGCCGTGCCGGCACTGACGACCCGCCTCAAGCAGCACGTCACGGAGGTGCACCAGTTGGTCGAACCCGTCATTTCTGAACGGCTGGCCGCTGATGCCGTAGATCATTCGGACTTGCCGGCGGACCACCAGAAGCATGTGGAGGTGGTGAAACTTCTCGCGGGCACCATCCTGAAGCACGCTTACGCCACAGAGTTGGCCGCCGTCGTGGCCGGCGATCCGGCCGCCCTGGACCGGGCGGTTGACGCCTTCAGAACGGTCTGCCGCACGGAGCTCTGAGGGCTTTCGGCGTAAGGACCAAGCGGGAGTTGGGGTACGCGCCCCCTGCCCGGTTGACTGTTGCAGTCCCCCCAGCGGACCTAAGCTGATGACACAGGGACTGGTTGCCGGTCCCGGCAGCAGGTTCACCAAGAGCGGAGAGGCGAGCTAATGAGCGAAGAGCCCAAGCAGGAGAAGTTCGAGAAAGAAGTCGACGCCCTCGAGGATGCACAGCCTACCCAGGAGTTTGAGCGCCAGGTCAGCGGCGAGGAGTGGCACGGGGATGCCGGCGATCAAGCCAATGACCTGCGCGAATACGAAGAGGAATTGCAAATCCGCGAGCAGTCACGCCACCCGGAGGATCCGAAGAAGTAGCCTTTAAGGCCTCACCCGGGCCGGTCTTCCCGGGATGGAAGGTCAGTCCGGCCGGCCGACGACGACCTGCGCAGGACTGTGGGTGACGTAGCCGTTGAGCCAGGAAAACAGTGCGCGGACCTTTTGCTGGAATCCGGACAGCAGGGCGAGGTGCACCAGGAGCCAGGACATGAAGGCCAGCGGCCCCTGCAGCGGGATGCGTTTCCGGCCGATCTCGGCAACCGCGGCGCCCCGTCCGATCATCGCCATGTAGCCCTTGTCAAAGTATTCGAAGGGCCGGCGGTCACCGCCGTTGAGGTCTGCGTAGATGTTGCGGGCAGCCCATTTACCGGCCTGCTGTGCGACGGAGCCCAGCTGCGGGAGCTTGGTCCCGGTCGAGTCGGTCATGTTGGCGGCGTCCCCCAGGACGTACACACCGTCGACATCAGGTGCGGTCAGGTCGGGGCGTACATCGATGCGCCCGCCACGGCCCTGCGTCAGGCCGGAGCCGGTGAAAATCTTGCCGGCCTTCAGACCTCCAGCCCACACCACCACCCGGCCGGGAATGACGGTCCCGTCCACGAGGGTCACGCCGTCGGCGCGGACCTCGGAGACCCCCACGCCCAGATGCAATTGCACCCCGATCTTCGTCAGGCGTTTTTTGGTGTACTCCTGCAAATCTGTCGAAAATGCATTGAGAACTGTCGGGATCATATCCACCAAGTGGACACGGCACCGGGCCGCGAGTTCCGGCGAATAGTACTTCGGCACCACGAACTTGACGTTTTCCGCCATGGCACCGGCGGTCTCCACACCCGTGGGGCCGCCGCCGACCACGACGACGTCGACGGACCCGTGAGCTTCCCCGTCTGCCTCGTCCAGCAGGTGGGTTAGCTTGGAACCCAGGCGGGTCGCATCGGTCACCGAATATAGCGGGAAGGCATGTTCGTCGGCCCCCGGCGTATTAAAGAAGTTCGCTACCGCACCGACCGCAAGCACCAGGATTTCCGCCCGGAAGGTGTCGCCGTCGGCCGTGGTGACGGTGCGGTTGGCGGCGTCGAACGTCGCGACATCGGCGGTGAGCACGCGCACCTGCCTGAGCCGGCGGAACACGGAACGAAGCGGCCGCGCGATGGCCGACACCCCGATTTGGGACGTCGCGACCTGGTAAAGGAGCGGCTGGAACTGGTGGTAGCTGTTGGAATCGATAAGCAGCACCTTGACGCCCTTGCGGCCAAGTTCTTGGGCTGCCGTCATGCCCGCGAACCCGCCTCCGACCACGATGACCTGATAAGAATCGTCCATTCGAGCAACCTACTCCCCCTCGAGCCGGCACAACAGTACCGAAGGAAACGCCGGTCACCGCCTACGATGTACGTATGACATCCCACCTCCTCCCCGCGGCGGGTGCTGCCATCCCGCTGGCCGCTCCCGACGTCGAACACGTCCTCGCGGTCCGCGGCGTCGGCGGCTACCGGCAATACCGGATTCCCGCCTTGGCGGTGTCCGTGCGGGGAACGGTGCTGGCGGCCTACGACGGGCGGCCCAACCTGGATGACCTTCCCAGCCCGATCGATCTGCTGCTGCGCCGCAGCACCGACAGCGGGCGGACCTGGGGCAGCCAGCAGGTGGTGCGCACCGGCGTCGGGCTTAGCGGCTTCGGTGACCCGAGCCTTCTGGTCGATGCCGAAACCGGACGGATTTTCATGTTCCACGCCGCCGGCACGCGGGCCGGTTTCTTCGAAGCCAGGGCCGGGCTGCAGCCCGAGGATGATGTCCAGCACTGCGATCTCAGCTTCTCCGACGACGACGGCGTGACCTGGGGGCACCGGCGGATCACCGGGCAACTGAAGCTGCGCCCGGCCACCGGAGGCGCGGAAGACCGGGCGATCACCGGGATCTTCGCCTCGGCCGGCCAGGGCGTCCAGATCCATGCCGGGCCGTTCCGGGGCCGGCTGGTGCAGCAGTTTGTCGTTCTGGCCGGCGGCGGGATCATGGCAGCGTCCGCCTACAGCGATGACCACGGCGAGAACTGGGTGCTCGGGGACCTCATCGGTGCCGGGCCGGACGGCATCGGCGCCAACGAAAACAAGGTGGCCGTCCTCGCGGACGGCCGGCTGCTCCTGCATAGCCGGGCCACTCCGCGCCGGCTGGCGGCGGTGTCGGACAACGGCGGCCAGAGCTGGAGCCCGTTGCGGCCGGTGGAGGATCTGCCGGATCCAAGCGACAACGGTTCGCTGGTGCGTTTTGACGGTCTTCCAACAGTGACGGCCTTCGCCTCCGAGACCACCGCGGCCTGGCTGCTGGCCAGCAACAATCAGGACGAGCAGCTGCGCCGCAACACGGTCCTCAGCCTCTCCCCCGACAATGGGCTGACCTGGCCCGCGAAGCTTTGCGTGTGCCCCGGAAGCTCCGCGTATTCGACGGCTGCGCGACTGCCGGACGGCAACATCGGGGTCTTCTATGAGCGGCAGGGGTACCGCGAAATCGTCTTCATCTCCGTTCCCGCCAAACAGCTTTCCGACCAGCTCGACGCTCCACAGGATTCTCCACCGCCCCGAGCCGATCCCGACGCCGCGCGCGGCCTGGTGTTCGACATGGAACTGCGTTCCATCACTCCGGGCCGGCCCGCCGTCTGGCAAGACGCCGGGGAATCCCACATCATCGCCTCCGAGGCCGGCGACTGGGGGGTGCACACCTGGAAGGAAATCGGTCAGGGCTACTCACCGGATGCGGCCCAGGTGCTGGGCACCCGGGAGGCGCAGGATCTGAATTACGGGCCGATCATCCCCGGCTATAAGGCGGGCGACATCCTTGCCTTTACCGGACGGGTCCGGAATGGAGGCTCCCGGGCGGCAATTGCTGCGCGGCTGAGCGGGCCGGGAGCCGCGGCATTCCCGCCGTCCGACCTTTCCTCCGGCGAGGAAGCCCTCTATTTCACCCCGACCTACACGGTGACGGAACAGGATGTGGCCCGGGGCGCCCTCACCCTCACCTTCAGCGTGAGTGCGGCCGTGGGGTCCGCGGAGGTGCGGCTCGGGCGAGCATTCCATTTCGACATGGCAACGGGCGCGGTTCAGGCGGCGGAGGGTTAGGGCCGTTGAGGGTCGCCGCCGGCCCGGGCTGCGCCGGTGATCAGCGTGCACATTTGCCGCAGCCGCTCGACACGGTCCCCGGGGGACACCGCGTCCTGCGGGAGTCCGATCTTGAACCCTGTGATCGGCAGTTCGCCGGCTTCGCGGAGACAGCGGGCGATCTCGCCGCCGGTGAGCAGGGAACTGGCCGGCGCTCCCTGGACCTCGACGGCGGGAAGATGCGCATCGATCCACGGGTAACCGAACTCTGTCGGTTCGGGTGAGCAGCCGGAGAACATGAGCCCGCCGAGGACACCTGCCTCGCGGGCGTACCTGAGGTGGTCCGCGGCCGTATGGCTCTGTCCGGTTTCGATAACTGACCGGGCCCAGTTGACCAGGACTGAGATGTCCTCCCGGCCCTGGTCCCGGAGGCCCCTGACCACCTGGACCTCCTCCTCGAAGGAGAGGAACCCTTTCTCAGGGACACTGCCGGCCCGCGGTGCGTCGCAGTGCTCGACGACGATCCCGGCACCCTGCCAGTCCCAGTCCAGTACCTCATTGAGTGATTCCGCGAAGGCCTCCGGAGACCCGTGATGCGGCGGTGCCGAATGCAGCTCAACCGCTTCGACCCGGTGGCCTGAGCTTACGAGGGCGCCCACGTAGTCCCGTATCCCGGCGACGAAGTCCAGGGCTGCCCTCCGCCCACCGGGGTTCCTTGAGGCAAGACCGAAGTGTTCATCCAAGGCCAAGCGCTGCATGGTTCCCGGGATTGAGGTCACCACCGCCGACCACGCCGCCGGGGCACCGGCGGGCCACGGATCCCCGCCCTCCGCCCGGTAGGGAAGTTCAAGTCCGCGGATCGACGGGATCCGGCCCAGTTCATCGAAAAACTGCCGCGCCAGCGGGCCGGTACTCTGGGCGGGGTAAGCGCCAACGATGAGCGACATGATGAATCTCCCTTGCCTATGTCCGACTAGACATAGGATATCCGATCTCATGCGCTGCAGAGATCCGGCGCCCCGTCGGGATTCGGGATTCGGGAGCCGGGATCGGGCCGCTTGACGAGGTGCTGTGACGCCCCTTACAGTTTCCTTACGAGCATCGGACGTCCTACATCCGATATACAGATTGGAATGGTGAGGCATCATATGAGCAAGACCATCAAAAACCTGCCGTTGGCCACTGATGCCAGCCGCCGGAGCTTTCTCAAGCTGACCGGTGCCGTGAGCGCCGCTGCGGCGTTCGCCAGCTCCCTGGCCGCCTGTGGTGCCCCTGCCGCGACCACCACGGGCGCGGGCGGGACCACGGCCCCGATCAACAAAGACCTCACCATTGAGGCGGGCATCTCCTACGCCCTTTCCACCGGCTTCGATCCGCTAACCTCCTCCGGTGCCACCCCGCTGGCAGCCAACCTGCATGTCTTCGAGGGCCTCGTGGAGCTGCACCCGGCGACCCGGGAGGCCTACAACGCGCTCGCTGCCGCGGACCCGAAGATGGTCACCCCCACCACCTATCGGGTCACCCTCCGCGAGGGTGCGAAGTTCCACAACGGCACCCCGGTCACCGCAGAGGACGTCGTGTTCTCCTTCACCCGCATCATGGACCCGGCCAACAAGTCCCTCTTCTCCCAGTTCATCCCGTTCATCAAGGACGTCAAGGCCGTCGACGCGAAGACCGTCGAATTTTCATTGTCGTACGCATTCCCCGCGTTCCCGCAGCGCATCTCCGTTGTGAAGATCGTGCCCAAGGCCCTGACCAACTTCCCCGTCGGCTCCGACCAGCTCAAGGCTTTCGACGCCAAGCCGGTTGGCACCGGTCCGTACAAGCTGATCTCCGCGGTCAAGGACGACAAGATCGTGTTCGAGGCGAACGCGGACTACAACGGACCGATGCCCGCCCTCGCCAAGGGCATGACCTGGCTGCTGCTCTCCGACGCCGCCGCCCGCGTCACTGCAATGCAGTCCGGCCGCGTGCAGGCAATGGAGGACGTCCCGTACCTGGACATGGACGGGCTGAAGTCCAAGGCCACAGTGGAATCCGTGCAGTCTTTCGGGATGCTGTTCCTGATGTTCAACTGCGCCAAGGCCCCGTTCGACAACAAGCTGGTCCGCCAGGCCCTGCATTACGGTCTGGACAAGGACTCGATCATTAAGAAGGCGCTGTTCGGCAACGCCAAGGCCGCCAGCTCCTACTTCCAGGAAGGGCACCCGGATTACGTCAAGGCCAAGAACGTCTACGGCTACGACGCCCAGAAGGCAGCCGACCTGCTCAAGCAGGCGGGCGTGACCAACCTGGAATTCGAACTCCTGACCACCGACACCGCCTGGGTCAAGGACGTTGCCCCGCTGATGCTGGAATCCTGGAACAAGATCCCCGGCGTCAAGGTCAGCCTGAAGAACCTGCAGTCCGGCGCTTTGTACAGCGACCGTGTCGGCAAAGCCGATTTCTCCGTCGTGGCGGCCCCGGGCGATCCGTCCGTGTTTGGCAACGACGCGGACCTGCTGCTGAGCTGGTTCTACGCCGGCGACACCTGGATGAAGGGCCGGGCCTACTGGGCCGCAACCCCGGAGCGCGCGAAGCTGGTGGACCTGATGGCCAAGGCCGGACAGTCGGCCCCGGCTGACGCGAAGAAACTCACCGGCGATATTGTGGACCTCGTCTCCGAGGAGCTCCCGCTCTACCCGATCTTCCACCGCCAACTCCCCAGCGCGTGGGATGCGAAGAAGCTCAGCGGATTCAAGCCACTGCCCACCACCGGGGTGTCCTTCGTCGGCGTCGGCCGCACGGCCTGATTCGGCCCCCGAACTAGGTGGAGGCGCTGTTCCCCCCGCAGCGCCTCCACCTTCCCGCCCTGCCCGTTGACGCAGCCGACACTGCGCCAACTTCCCAAGAATTCCGGAGACAACATTGGTCACCATATTGCGTCTGCTCGGCCGCAGGCTCGCAGCACTGCCACTCATGGTCCTGGGCATCACCCTGCTGGTCTTCCTCGTCCTGCAGGCGGCGCCTGGCGACCAGGCCAGCAGCGCTCTCGGCGACGGCGCCAGCGCGGAAGCCAAGGAACAGTACCGCCAGGACAACGGGCTTAACGATCCCCTCTTCCTGCAGTATTTCCGGTTCCTCGGCAGGCTGCTCCAGCTGGATCTCGGCGTGACCACTCCCCCGGCGAAATCGGTGGCGGCGATGATCGGCACGGCTTTCCCGCTGACGCTCCAGCTCACCTTCCTCGGCGTCCTGATCGCGATAGTCCTGTCCCTGGCCTTCGGGATCGTCGGCGCGCTGTACCGGGACAAGTGGCAGGACCAGGTGGTCCGGGTCTTCTCGATCGCCGCGGTCGCCACCCCCTCCTTCTGGCTGGGCATCCTGCTCATCCAGTGGTTCGCCCTGGGCAGCGCTCCCCTGTTCCCCTCGGGCGGCATCGCGACGCCGGAGTCCGGCTTCGGCGGGTGGCTGAATTCGATGGCGCTGCCCGCCCTGGCCCTGGGGATCCCGGTCTCCGCTTCGTTGATCCGGGTAGTCCGCACGTCCATGGTCGAAGAACTGGACCGGGACTACGTCCGCACGGCCATCGGCAACGGCGTCCCCTACCGCGAGGTGGTCTCCAAGAACGTGCTCCGCAACGCCCTGGTCACCCCGGTCACCGTGCTGGGCCTGCGAATCGGCTACCTGCTCGGCGGCGCCGTCGTGATCGAAATGATCTTCGCCCTGCCGGGCATGGGCCAGCTGATCCTCAACGGCATCACCAACCTGGACGTCAACCTGGTGCAGGGCGTGGTCCTGACCATCTCCGTCACGTTCGTTCTGGTGAATATCGCCGTCGATCTGCTCTACCTGCTTATCAACCCCCGAATCAGGACGGTCTGACCCATGCGCAGCAAACTCGCTGAACGCCTGAGCGCCCCGGGAATCCGGTTCAAGGCACTGCCTTGGAGCTCCCGCTCCGCCCTCGTCTTCCTGGTGGTCATCATCGCCGCCGCCATCTTCGCGCCGTTCATCGCCCCGCACGATCCGCTGGAAACCTTCATCCCGGCGACGGCACCGGGCGGCGAGCACCTGTTCGGCACTGACCGGCTGGGCCGCGATATCTTCTCCCGCCTGCTCTACGGCTCCCAGTCCTCCCTGATGATCGGACTCGGCGCGGTGGCGCTGGCCGTGGCGGCCGGAGCACTGCTCGGTTCCCTCGCCGCCACTTCCAGCAAGGCCGTGAACGAGCTGATCATGCGGCTCATGGACATCCTGATGGCCTTCCCGGGGATCGCCCTGGCCGCCGTGCTGCTGGCCGCATTCGGCAACTCAGTCCCCACCATCATCATCGCCATTGCGGTCATCTACACCCCGCAGCTGGCACGCGTGGTCCGCGCCAACGTGCTCTCCCAGTACGGCGAAGACTACGTCCGGGCCGAGCGTGTGATCGGCGCGGGCCGCTTCTACATCCTGCTCAAGCACATCGTGCGGAACACCGCGGCTCCGGTCCTGGTGTTCGCCACCGTCATGGTGGCCGACGCCATCATCCTGGAGGCCTCGCTGTCCTTCCTGGGCGCCGGCGTCCAGGACCCCGCGCCGTCCTGGGGCAACGTGATTTCCTACGGCCGCAACCTGGTCCTCTCCGGCGGCTGGTGGGCCACGACGTTCGCCGGTCTCACCATCCTGCTCACCGTGCTGGCCCTGAACATCCTCGCCGAGGGCCTCACCGATGCCATGGTGAACCCGAAGCTCCGGCGCGCGCCGGCGGTGAAGGACGACGACGGTTCCACCGCCGCGGCCGTCGCCGTCGACACCGAGATCGGCACCTCCGTGGCCCAGGGGTCAGTGGTCGAACAGCATGAGCTCGACGGCGTACGTGGCGCCTCCGGCGACGCGATTCCAGAAGCCGGGCTGCTGTTGGACCGGAACGCCGCCCTCGCCAACCCGCACGCCCTGCTCGACCGGGAACTGAAACTGCTGGCCGCCGTCGAAGCCACCCGCACCGACCGGCTCGCCCAGGTCCCGGCGGGGGCCCGGCCGGTCCTGGCGGTCAAGAACCTCTCCATCCGCTTCCCCGGCCGCTTCGGCGACACCCCCATTGTGGACAACGTCTCCTTCACCGTCCGCGAAGGCGAAACCATGGGACTCGTGGGCGAATCCGGCTGCGGAAAATCCATCACCTCCCTCGCCGTCATGGGACTCCTGCCCAAGACCGCGAAAATCTCCGGTTCCATCACCTTCGACGGCAAGGAACTGCTCGACCCGGTTAACGGAATCAGCAACGCGAAGGCCTACGAAGGGCTCCGCGGCCAGCAGATCGCCATGGTCTACCAGGACGCCCTCAGTTCCCTGAACCCGTCGATGAAAATCAAGGACCAGCTGGAACAGCTGACCCGGCGCGGCGGCCGCAAGACCCCCACCGAGCTGCTCGAAATGGTCAAGCTCGATCCTGTCCGCACGCTGGCCAGTTACCCGCACGAGCTCTCCGGCGGCCAGCGGCAGCGCGTCCTGATCGCGATGGCCCTGTCCCGTTCGCCCAAGGTCGTGGTGGCGGACGAACCCACCACCGCCCTGGACGTCACCGTGCAGCACCAGGTGGTGGAACTGCTCAACGAACTGCGCGAGCAGCTGGGCTTCGCCATGGTGTTCGTCAGCCACGACCTCGCCCTGGTGGCATCGCTCGCGCACCGCATCACCGTGATGTACGCCGGACAGGTGGTCGAATCGGCGCAGGCTTCCGCGCTGCTGCAGAACCCGAAGCATGAGTACACCCGCGGCCTGCTCGGCGCCGTCCTCTCCATCGAGGCCGACGCGGTCCGCCTGCACCAGATCCCCGGCACCGTACCGTCGCCCAACGCGTTCGCCGCCGGCGACAGGTTCGCCTCCCGTTCCCTGCGGTCCGACGCCGACCCGGACCAGCGACTGGTCCTGACCCCCGTCAGCGGCAACGCCGACCACTACTGGGCCAGCCACCTTAAGGAGGACGCCAAGTGAGCATGTCAGCCGCCACCCCCGTGATCGAACTGAAGAACGTCAAGGTCCACCACCGGGCACGGACCGGCGGGTTGTTCCGGCCCAACATCGTCAAGGCCGTCAACGGTGTGGACTTCAGCATCAGCCGGGGCGAGACCGTCGGCATCGTGGGTGAATCCGGGTGCGGCAAGTCCACCCTGGCCGCCGTGCTCGTGGGCCTCCAGACGCCTACCTCCGGCGACGTCCTCTTCCGGGGCAGGCCCGCCATCAAACGGAACGCCGCCCTGCGCAAGGAATTCGGCCGCTCCGTCGCCGTGGTCTTCCAGGACCCTGCCACGGCGCTGAACCCGCGCATGACAATCCAGGACATCCTCACCGACCCGCTCCAGATCCACGGAATCGGGACGGCAGCTTCCCGTTCCGCCAAGGTCAAGGAACTCCTGGCCCTGGTCGGGCTGCCCCAGTCCGCGGCCGAGGTCACGCCCTCGCAGGTCTCCGGCGGACAGCGCCAACGGGTGGCCATCGCCCGCGCCCTGGCGCTGGATCCGGACATCATCGTCGCGGACGAGCCGACGTCGGCGCTGGACGTTTCCGTCCGCGCCCAGGTACTGAACCTGCTCTCGGACCTGAAGACGCAGCTCAACCTGGGGATGGTGTTCATCTCGCATGACATCCAGACCGTCCGTTACGTCTCGGACCGGATCTGCGTCATGTACTTCGGCGAAATCGTGGAAGAAGGAGCCGCCGCCGAAGTTTTCGACAATCCCCGCAACGACTACACCAAGAAGCTGCTCGGCGCGGCGCCCAGCCTGTTGCACCCCTGATTTTTCGTTTCACCCCTTGTTCAATCCCCCATCATTGGAGTTTCCTGTGTCCACATTCCAGGGCGTTATCCCCCCGGTCGTCACCCCCCGCCACGCGGACGGCAGCATCGACACCGATTCGCTGAAAAATCTCACCCGGCACCTGCTCGACGGCGGCGTTTCCGGGCTCTTCGTCCTCGGCTCGTCCGGGGAGGTCCCCTATCTGACCAATGCCGAGCGCGAACTCGTCGTCAGCACCATCGCAGCGGCCAATGCCGGGACCGTGCCGCTGATCGTGGGCGCCAACGAACAGACCACCACCCGGGTCATCGACGAGGCCAAAAAAGTCATCGACCTTGGCGCCGACGCGATCGTGGTGACCTCGATGTACTACGCCATCGGCAACACGGACGAGACAGAAACCCACTTCCGTGCCATCCACGACGCCGTCAACACGCCGATCTTCGCCTACGACGTCCCCGTCCGCACCCACTTCAAGCTGCCCACCGAACTACTGGTCCGTCTCGGCCGCGACGGCGTGATCGCCGGCGTCAAGGACTCCTCGGGCGACGACGTCGGCTTCCGCCAGCTCCTGCTGGCGGCCCGCGACATCCCGAACTTCGACATTTTCACCGGCCACGAGGTCGTCGTCGACGGTGCTCTGCTCGGCGGCGCCCAGGGCGTTGTGCCGGGTCTGGGCAACGTGGACCCCCGCGGCTACCGCAACCTCCTCGACGCCGCAGCCGCGGGTGACTGGGCCAAGGCCGCCGCCGAACAGGACCGGCTGGCGGACGTGTTTGAGATTGTCTACACCCCCAACGGCCGCGTCTCCGGCGGCGCCGCGGGACTCGGCGCCTTCAAGACCGCTCTGCAGCTCATGGGCGTGATTGAATCCAACACCATGAGCACGCCCATGCCGGCGTTGAACGAGGACGAGACGACGGCAATCAAGGTCATCCTGGAACGCAACGGACTGGTCTAGTCTCCCCGGGGCGGCTGGCGACATTTTTCGGCTGCTGCGCTCGTTCCTCACGCAACAACGCAGCCTACAAAAATGCCATCCTCCGCCCCGCGCTTTGGCCGCACCCCGCTGAACCATGCTGTCGACATCCCTTGTTAGGACGAAAATGATGTACGCGATCGGTGTTGATCTTGGCGGTACTAAGACTGCTGCCGGGGTTGTTTCGGCGGCCGGGGAGGTGCTCTTCACCGAGGCCATTCCGACTCTGAACCGGGCCGGGGGCGGGGCGATCCTGGATACGACTGCGGTCCTGGTGTCGGGACTGCGGGAGCGGGCCGCTGCGGAGGGCATGTCCATCGGACGGGTAGGCATCGGCTCCGCCGGGGTTATTGATGCCGGGCGCGGGGTTGTGATTTCAGCTACGGATGCGATTCTCGGGTGGGCCGGGACGGAACTGACGGGTGGATTGGCCGCCCGGCTCGGTTTGGATCCGCAGGCTGTGCGGGCGGTGAACGATGTCCATGCGCATGCTCTCGGTGAGGCCTGGGCGGGTGCCGCCGCCGGCAGGGCGAGTGCCCTGCTGGTGGCCTTCGGCACCGGTGTCGGTGGCAGTTTTGTACTCGGCGGGCAGCCAGTCCTCGGGCACCGCTTCGTCGGCGGACACGTGGGGCACTTCGCTTCGCCTTATGCATTCCACGAAGGCGCCCCCGTGCCCTGCGTCTGCGGAGGAGCCGGGCACGTTGAGGCCATAGCCTCCGGGCCCGCTATCCGCGGGACATACTTGCGGTTGGGCGGCACAGCGGACGCACCGGACGCGCGGGCCGTCTTTGCCCTGGCCGGAGCGAACGACGCGACCGCCATCAAGGCTGTGGGCATAGGCGCGGGTGCGGCCGGGCAGGCCGTGGGCGGGCTCGCCAACATCCTGGACCCCGAAGTGGTCGTGGTGTCCGGCGGCCTGTCCGACGCCGGGGCGCCCTGGTGGCGCCCCATGGAACGCGCCCTCCGCGCGGAACTTCTGCCCGCGCTGGCCGACATCCCTGTCCTCCCGGCTAAACTCGGCAACGCTGCCGCCATGATAGGTGCCGCGCGCCTGGTCCTCACTTCCCCGTCCTGACACTATCTCCCTAAGCCCCTCGCCTAACCGCCCACCAAACTTTCAGAGGAAACTGACCGTGATCCTGACCCCCGAAGCCCTCGAAGCCCTCCGCTCCCAGCTCATTGTGTCCTGCCAGGCGTACCCGGGTGAGCCGATGCGGGACCCCCGCACCACGGCGCAGATGGCGGCATCGGCGGTCATCGGCGGTGCGGCCGCTGTCCGTGTCCAGGGCCTCGCGGACGTGCAGCATACCCGCGCCGCGGTCGAGGTTCCGGTGATCGGGCTCTGGAAGGACGGGCACGACGGCGTCCTGATCACCCCCACCCTGCGCCACGCCCTGGCAGTGGCCAACGCCGGCGCCCACATCGTCGCCGTCGACGGCACCCGCCGCGGACGCCCGGACGGCCTCAGCCTGGCCCAGACGGTGGCCGGCATCCATGCGGAGTCCCACGCCCTGGTCATGGCCGACTGCGGATCCCTTGCCGATGCCGAGGCGGCAGTGGAGGCCGGCGCCGACCTGATCGGCACCACCCTGGCCGGCTACACCGGGGAACGGCCCAAGACGCAGGGGCCCGACCTGGAACTGCTGGAGCAGCTCGCGTCCGCCGGCCTCGGCCGGCCACTCATCGCGGAGGGCCGCATCCACACCCCGGAGCAGGCGCGGCAGGCACTGGACGCCGGCGCGTTCGCCGTCGTCGTGGGCACCGCCATCACGCACCCGGCCACCGTCACGGGCTGGTTCGCGGCGGCGCTGCGCTCCTGAACCCCGCCTGCCACCAGCCCGGCAAGCCGCAACCCGTGAAAGGCACCACCATGCAGACCCCGGCCCCGCGCGGAACGTCCAACACTGCGGCGTATTTGCTGTCCGGCGCCATGATCTCGGACGGCCACGTCCACGCAGACTCCGTGGTGGCCGTCAGCGAGGGCCGGATCGCCTACGCCGGGCCGAGGAGTGGCTACCGAGCCGCGGATTTCGCCCGGGCCGAGGAAATCCCCCTGCCGCCAGGCAGTTCGATCCTGCCCGGCCTGATCGACCTCCACTGCCACGGCGCGGCCGGCGGGGACTTTCCCACCGGTGACGGCCAGGCCTGCCGGACCGCCGTCGACTTCCTGCACCGCAGCGGCACCACCACCTTGCTGGCGAGTCTTGTCACGGCCTCACGTGAGGACCTGCTGAAGTCCCTGGCCATCCTCAGGCCCCTGGCCGTCGAGGGGCTGATCGCTGGGATCCACTCCGAGGGCCCCTTCCTGTCCCACGCGCGCTGTGGCGCGCAGAACCCGCACTGGCTCCGCTCCCCCGATCCGGCGCTGCTCGACGAACTGCTGCTGGCGGCCGACGGAACCTTGAAAACCATGACCTACGCCCCTGAGTTGCCCGGTGCGCGTGAGCTCGTCACCACGCTCGCCGCGCATGGAATCGTCCCCTCCCTTGGCCACACGGACGCGGACGCACACACCGCCGCGGCGTCACTGACCGAGGCAGCGGAGTCCCTGGTTGCCCGACACCCGGCAGACCCGGCCAGCCCGGCCGGCCCGGCCAGCCCGGCCGGCCCGGCCAGCCCCGGCGCGACTACCCGGCCAACGGTCACGCATCTATTTAATGGCATGCCCCCGCTGCACCAGCGGAACCCGGGCCCCGTCGCGGCGTGCCTGCGGCTGGCCCGCGCCGGCACGGTGGCCGTGGAACTCATCGGCGACGGCGTCCACCTGGACCCGGAGACGGTCCGGATGGTGTTCGAGCTGGTCGGAGCAGAGAACGTCGTCCTCGTGACGGATTCGATGGCGGCAACCGGGCTGCCCGACGGCGACTACGAGCTCGGGCCCTCCGCCGTGGTGGTGCACGACGGCGTCGCTAGCTTGCGGAGCAACGGCGCCCTCGCCGGCGGCACCGCCACCCTGCTGGAAGTTGTCCGCAGGACCATCGACGCGGGAATCAGCCCCGCCGACGCGGTTCAGTCAGCGACGGCGGTGCCGGCGAAACTGCTGGGGCTCGAGGCCGGGATCGGGAGCCTGACGGCGGGGATCCGGGCGGACATCGTTGCCGTTGACAGCGATTTCCGCCTTGTCACCGTGCTGCGCGCCGGCCGGGTACTTGGCCGGCCCTGAACCTCTGTCAGACGCCGGCGGCCTGCGAGCGCACGGCCACCGGGGTGGCGCCGGCCGAGGCGCGGGCACCGAGCCGCGCGGCGGCAGCTTCGTCCGCGACGACAGTCACGTGCGGGTGCAACTGGAGAACCGAGGCCGGGCAGTCCGTCGTGACCGGACCGTTTAGTGCCGTGAACAGAATGTCGGCCTTATCTGCCCCGCTGACCACCAGCAGCAGCTGGCGCGCTTCGAGAATGGTGCCCAGGCCCTGGGTGATGCAGCGGTCCGGGACGTCGTCGGGCGAGGCGAAGTAGC
This sequence comes from Arthrobacter sp. UYEF3, assembly GCF_040546245.1. Lineage (NCBI taxonomy): Bacteria > Bacillati > Actinomycetota > Actinomycetes > Micrococcales > Micrococcaceae > Arthrobacter > Arthrobacter sp. UYEF3. Next base: position 13,873 of record NZ_JBEPNK010000002.1, on the reverse strand, counting down.
GGGCGTTGGCCTGCCGTGTGCGCTCCGTAAGGGCTTCAACGCGGGTGCGGGAGTCCAGGGCGGAGCCGGGTTCGTTGAACGCCACATGTCCGTTGTGGCCGATGCCGAGAATCTGCACGTCGATCCCGCCGGCTTGCGCGATCGCGGCATCATAAGCCGCGGCTGCGCGCTCGGGGTCCTCAGCGGCGCCTGCGGGGACGGAGACCTTCGCCGGGTCCAGGTGCAGCCGTTCCGTCACTTCCCGGCGGATCACCTCGGCGTAGCTTTGCGGGTGGCCGGCCGGCAGGCCCACGTACTCGTCCAGGGCGAAGCCCCGGATACCGGACATGTCCAGCCGGTGGGCAGCCAACGCAGCGTACACAGGGAGCGGAGAGCCCCCGGTCGCCAGGCCGATGACAGCATCCGGCTTGCTCCGGATGACGGCCGCCACGATACCGGCAGCAATGGCGCCCGTTGAGGCGGCGTCGGGCACTACAAACAAGTCCATGGAAACACTTTCTGGGACGAATTGGTTCCGGGCGGGGAGCGGCACCCAGGCCGTTCCGGGCTTACCGGGCTTACCGGGCAGCGACTTCCCTGAGCTTTTGGCGGATGCCGTCGAAGTGCCGCTGAAGGCGTTCGGCTGCCACGGTCTTATCCTTGTCCGCCACCGCCTCATAAATCTCCCAATGAATGCGGACCTGGTCCGCGAGGTTCATCGGAGCGGCGCCGAGGGCCTGATGGATCTGCCGGTACACCTTCCAGAACACATCCATGAGGTTCATCAGCAGCTCGTTGTTCAAGGGCGCATAGAGTCGGCGGTGGAATTCGGCGTCGAGCTCGGTCAACGGCTCTCCCACCGCGGCGGCCTTTTCCATGGCTTCCATGACGGCGCGGAGGTCGCCGAGCTGTTCGGCCGTCACCAGATCGATAGCCGGGCCGATGAGTCCCGACTCCAGGGCCTGCCGCACGTCGACGAGTTCCATGGCTTCCTCGCCACGGTGCCGCAGGGACAGCCGCCCGCGGAAGACCAGCCCGTCGGTCAGCGCGCTGAAGTTGTTGGGGGCCACGAAGGTTCCGAAGCCATGGCGGATTTCAATCACGCCCAGGGCCTGCAGGACTTTGAGGGATTCCCGGACGGTGTTTCGGCCTACTCCAAGGACCGCGGAAAGCTCACCTTCGGTCGGGAGGGAGTCGCCCACGTCCAGTCCCTGCTCAAGGATCAGGTCCATAATCCTGGTCTGGAGGGCATGGGAACGGATTTGTGCGCTATACCGGGCAGACGACACTCCCTGCGGTGCTACTGACACGTCATCTCCTTCGCCCGCGCTTCTGGACGCGGCAGCTAGTCTCCATCATCCTAGCGGAGATGGGACGTCCTTTGTCCTAGTGTTGAGAAAAACTTGTTTCAAACCCAGGGCCATGCGTCAAGATTTCATGGAAGTGTCCCACAATTTTTAGGCGGGACGTAGGATCACCTATCGAACGTCCGCCACAACCCGGAGACCGCCATGCCCTTGTTTGACATGCCGTTGGACCAACTGCGTGCGTACAGCTCAGCCGCAGTCGAGCCCCTGGACTTCGACGAGTTCTGGACGGAGACCGTTGCCGAGGCCCGTGAATTTCCCCTCGATGCCGTCTACACGCCGGTCGAAAACCAGCTGCGCGTGATCGACAGTTTTGATGTCTGCTTCGCCGGGTTCGGCGGGGCCCGGATCAAGGGCTGGCTGCATCTTCCGGCCAACCGGGATGCCGGCAGCGCACTTCCCGCGGTGGTCCAGTACGTTGGCTATTCGGGCGGCCGCGGCCTGGTCCAACAGGACACCAAATGGGCGCAGGCCGGATATGCGCACTTCATCATGGACACCCGGGGCCAGGGCTACGGCGGTATTTTGGGCGACACTGCGGACCCGCACCTGTCGGCCGGTGAGGTGTCCTATGCCGGGCTGATGACGCGCGGCATTTCCGGCAGGGAGGACTACTACTACCGCCGCGTGTTCATCGACGCCTTCCGGGCGATCGAAGCTGCGCAGAGCCATCCCGAGGTGGATGCCGCGAAGGTGCTCCTTACCGGCATCAGCCAGGGTGGAGGCTTGGCCGTCGCAGCCGCCGGCTTGGCCGCGGGACGCCTGGACGGCATCCTCGGCACCATGGCCGACGTGCCGTTCCTGCAGGATTTTCCCCGTGCCATTGATCTGGCCCCGCGCGGGCCTTACACGGAAATTGCAGGCTTTCTCTCCCGCCACCGGGACCGCTACGAGGCCGCCCTGGCCGTGCTGAACTACTTCGACGGCGTCCATCTGGGCCGGCGGGCAACGGCGCCCGCGCTGTTCTCCGTGGCACTCATGGACGATGTCTGCCCGCCGTCAACGGTCTTTGCCGCCTACAACGCCTACGGTTCGGGCGCGGGAGGCCCTGGCACAGCCGGGGCCCCAGCCTGGAACCCACAGCCCGTTCCCGCCAAGTCCGTGGAGGTCTACCGCTTCAACAACCACGAGGGCGGCCAGGAACACCACTGGGTCAAGCAGCTCCACTACGTGGCTGAATTGCTTGCCGTCTAAATACTGTCCCCTGGCCCCGTCCTGGGGGAGAACCTAAGTTGACGCCGCACCGGAGTTCGCGGCCGGCACCCGGGTGGCGGTCTGGCCGGCCATGGCGGGCATAGCGATGACGGCGGCCACGGTGAGCAGGGCACCGGCCAGAACCGCCAGGAACACGGCGCCGGAGGCAGACACGATCGTGTGCGGATCAGTTTCGCCGCCCGGGTTACCGGCGTAGATCGCGTTGGCCACCGCCCCGAAAACGGCTACACCGATTGAACTGCCTATGGACCGGGCAAAAAGATTCGTCCCCGTGACCACGCCGCGCTCATTCCATTCGACACTGGATTGGGCGGCAATCAGGCTCGGGGTCGCCACCAGTCCAAGACCCAGCCCGACGGTGAAGCAGCCCGCCGCCACCAACAAAATGTTGGGTGAGGAAGCGGTCAACGCAAGCAAGGCAGTGCCAATGACCGTGACCGTGACGCCGATCAGCGCGGTCCTCCGGAACCCGATCCGAAGATAGAACCGGCCCGATTGGGACGCACTAATCGGCCACCCGATGGTCAAAGCCGCCAGGGCGAGGCCGGCCAGGATCGGGGAGGTCGAGAGGGCTCCCTCGAGGAACGTGGGGACGTAGGACGTGAGGCCGAGCATGACGGCCCCGACGCCGAAGGAAACCATCGCCGTCGTCGCCAGCAACCGCCTCGACACGACCCACGGCGGCAGCACGGGCTCCGCCGCCCGCCGCTCGACGACGAGGAACGCGGCGAACAAGACTGCTCCGACCGCAAAGACGGCGATGCTGATGGCGGAGTTCCAGGCCCAGGCCTGGCCGCCCTCGAGGGCCCCAAGGATGATCAGGCTGAGCGAGACGGTCAGCAGTCCGGCGCCCAGGTAGTCGATCCGGTGCTTCGCTCGCTCGACACTCTCATGGAACGATCGCGTCAGCATCCAGCCCGCCAGCAGGCACAGCGGGATGTTCACGAAGAAGATCCCGCGCCAGATGCCCAGTGTGGAGAACACGCCGCCGAGCGTCGGGCCAACCACTGAGGAGATCGCCCAAACGCTCGCCAAGTAGCCCTGGACCTTCGCACGCTCAGTCAGCGTGTAGATGTCGCCGGCAATGGTGATCGCCACCGGCTGAACGGCTCCCGCGCCGAGGCCCTGCAGCACCCGGAACGCGATGAGGGCCGGCATGCTCCAGGCCACTCCGCAGAGGATCGAGCCGAGCAAGAATAGACCGATGCCGATGAGGATGATCGGCTTGCGGCCAACAACGTCGGAGAGCTTCGCGTAGACCGGCACGGACACGGCCTGCGCCAGCAGATAGGCCGAGAAAAGCCACGGGAAGGACGTGAACCCGCCGACGTCAGCCACGATCGAGGGCACTGCCGTCGCGACAATCGTCGAGTCTATTGCCACCAATCCGGTCGAAAGCATCAGGGCGATGAGAACGGGTCCCCGCCGGGAGCGGAAGCCGACTCCCTCGGCAGTCGTTGTTGTCACGTGATCATGCTCCCGTCGTCGCCAAAAGCGCGTTGCGCGCCGACCCGGTTTCCCGCGTCCCAGTGCACAACTGCAAAAGTCACCGGATTAGTCCCGGACGGTTAGGGCACTTTGTGAAGGTGCCGTTTCGCGGTGCGGTTATGGCCGGGTTCCTTAGATGCTCGTTTCGGCGCTAGAAAGCCGGTGCGGTCATCCCGGTGATGACCGGACCGGCTTTTCGCATCCGGCCCTGACCAGCGGTTTTGTGACTGTTGATGTCGAAGTCGTACACCGGGGCTTCCCGACAGTTTTGTTCAAAAGCTTGTCGCAAGCGTGCCGCTGTCAGCTACTGCGGATCATTGCCCGGCGCCCATGTTCCGTACGGTATTGGCCCCGTTGCGGTTGGCGTCAGCATGACAGACATTCCGCGTGGAGGAGTCGGTCCCGGCTAGCGCAGACGGGCCGTCATTCCCCCGATGATCCCGGCCAGCCCGAGCGGCACAGCCACGAGGGCGCTTAGGTGTGGCAGCAAACTGTAACCAGCAACCAGATTGAGCCCGCCGATGACGACGGCCGGGACTGCGACCAGGCTGGTCATCCACACCCGGTCACCCCGGTAGCGGGACCAGCCGGCAGCCGCAAACCCCGCTGCTGCCCCGGCCAGGATGAGGGTGTTGCCGGCCTGGTCGCGCGTAAATGCGTCCGGGACGGACCCCACGTAGAGCTTCTGGCCCAGACCTAGGCAAAGCAGGATCAGGCTGGCCCCTGCGACCGCGGACCAAACCGCCCGGGCCGCGACTGCGGTGGTTTTCATGTGCGTACCCGCCGTCATTTGGTTTAGGCCCGTAGTGCACATCCAAAGCGTGTCGTGCACGAAACCCCTCCGTTCCGGGCAAAATCGCGGGAGCGGAGGGCTTTCTGGGCCCCCTGTCGGATTCGAACCGACGACCCCCGCTTTACAAGAGCGGTGCTCTGGCCAACTGAGCTAAGGAGGCAATCCGCGCCGTCGTCGTCCGGCTTTGAAAGGGCCGGACGCGGGGCGCTAGATAAGGGTAGCCCACGGAGGCCTGCCGGTAAAAAGTGGCACAAAAAAGCAGCCCGGCCCCGGACGTAACCGGAGCCGGGCTGCTTCCGCGGGCGAGGTGCTACTTCTTGGCGTCCACCGCGGCCTGCAGGAACTGGTCGAACGGGGTCTTGGCGCTGTCGCCGGTGCCCCACTGCTTGCCCTCGACGAAGACGGTGGGCGTTCCGGTAACCCCGATCGCCGCTGCCTCCTGCGTCGCGTATTTCACGTACGGCCGGTAGGTCTTGTCATCCACGCACTGGTCGATGTTCTTGGCCCCGGTGTCAGTGGCCAGCTTCTTCAGTTCGTTGTCGGAAAGGCCGGCGCTGCCCTCGGCGGGCTGCTTGGCAAAGAGCGCGTCGACGAAGTCCGAGTACTTCTCCGGGGATTCGTTCACCACGCAGGCAGCGGCGTTGGCTGCCCGGGACGAGTAGTTGGTGCTGGAACTTCTGTCCAGGAAGCCCAGCGGCCGGTATTCGACAGTGATCTTGCCGTCGTTGCGCAGCTTGGTGAGCGTGGGGTTGTACTGGGTCTCGAAGTTCTTGCACACCGGGCAGATGAAGTCGATGTAGAGGACCACCTTGACCGGTTTGCCGGCCTCCGCGTCGGCACCGGGAACCTTGATCTGCGCCGGAGGCGTGGCGGGCGCCGAAGGCAGGTCCGCGAGATTGATCGTGGCCGGGGCTGACTTCACCACCTCGGTGTTGGCGAGCAAAGTGACGCCGCCGTGCACGTTGCCGTTTGCCGGCGTCGGACCGGAGTCGGCAATCGGAGCGCTGTTCTTGATGTTGGATGTGACCACCAGCGCAACGATCGCGATGATGGCGACGACGGCGACAACAATGCCCCAGCCGATCAGCCGCTTGGTGCGCTTGTCCTTTTTCAGCTGCGCCGCGCGGATTTCACGGGCTTTCTCACGCGCCGCGGCAGTGCGCTCTGCCTTAGACTGTCGGGGTTCGTTTGCGGGGCTCATTGATTCCTCGTGTTGATCGGCCTGAATGGTCCACTTGGTGGCAACTCCACCATTTTAGGGGAGAAACCCGGGAGCTTGCGCTTTCAAGTTTCATCGGTATGCCCAACGGACGGATAGCACAGAAGATTCCGCCCCGCTAGGGTGGATGAGAGCCATCAGCGATCCCAGGGGGCACCAAATGCAAGCAACCGAGCGCGCCGAGCAGCGCGCCGAGCAGGACGTAGAAACGGATGCCGGGCAGGACGTCGAGCCGCGCGCCGAGCACGACCGCGCCGGGCACGACACTGCACACCAGACCGCGACCTTCGACTTCATGGTCGTGTCCAACCGCCTGCCCGTGGACCGCTGCTCCGCTGATGAGCCCGGCTGCGAAGACGGCTGGCGCCGCTCACCAGGTGGCCTGGTAACGGCGCTTGCACCGATGATGACCAAGACCGACGGCGCCTGGGTGGGCTGGCACGGCGCCCCCGATGAACACCTCGAGCCGTTCAGCCACCGCGGCATCGACCTCGTCCCGGTCCAGCTCAGTACGCGGGACATCGAGCTGTTTTATGAGGGCTTCTCCAACGCCACCCTCTGGCCGCTTTATCACGACGTGATCGCGCCGCCGGAATTCCACCGTGCCTGGTGGGACTCGTACCGCAAGGTCAACAAACGGTTCGCCGACGCCGTCGTCCGCCACGCCGCCGAGGGCGCCACCGTCTGGGTGCAGGACTACCAGCTCCAGCTCGTGCCCAGGATGCTTCGCGAGGCGCGCCCGGACCTCAAGATCGGCTTCTTCAACCACATTCCCTTCCCGCCGCCGGAGATTTTCGCGCAGCTGCCGTGGCGCCACGCGATCATCGACGGCCTGCTGGGCGCAGATCTGGTGGGCTTCCAGCGCAGCAGCGACGCCGGCAACTTCATGCGCTCCGCCCGCCGCTTCCTCGGAGCCAGCGTCAAGCGGCAGCAGGTCCATGTCAAGGGTCCTGACGGCCAAACCACCCACATTGCCCGTGCCCAGGCCTTTCCGATCTCCATCGACGTCAAGCAGATCACTGAACTGGCGCGGAAGCCGGAGATCATCGAGCGGGCCCGGCAGATCCGTCGCGACCTTGGCAATCCTAAGACCATCCTGCTGGGCGTGGACCGGCTGGACTACACCAAGGGCATCCGGCACCGGCTGAAGGCCTATGAGGAACTCCTGCAGGACGGCAAGGTCACGGTGGAAGACGCCTCCCTGATCCAGGTGGCCAGCCCCAGCCGCGAGCGCGTCGAACAATACCGCCTGCTGCGCGAGGAAGTCGAGGGAACGGTCGGCCACATCAACGGCACCTACGACACGATGCAGAACACCGCAGTCCGCTACCTGCACCACAGCTACCCGATCGAGGAAATGGTCGCCCTTTACCTGGCGGCGGACGTCATGCTCGTCACCGCTCTGCGCGACGGCATGAACCTGGTCGCCAAGGAATACGTCACGGCGCGGACCAGCAACGACGGTGCCCTGGTACTCAGCGAATTCGCCGGAGCCGCGGACCAGCTCAAACAGGCGCTCCTGATGAACCCGCACGACATCGACGGACTCAAGGACACCATCATGCGGGCGGTCAACATGCAGCCCGCCGAGGCCGCACGCCGGATGCGCGCGATGCGCAAGCAGATCCTGGACCACGACGTCGACCTCTGGTCCGCCGATTTCCTCCGGGCGCTGCAGGAAAAGGTGGTCCGCGATGACTCCTGAGGCCAGCCCCGCCGGGGATGGGCTTTCACTGTCCCCGGAGCTGCTGGCGGCCGTGCACCGCGTCGCCGGCACGGAGCAGCTGTTGGTGGCGATGGATTTCGACGGCACCATGGCCCCGCTGGTGGACCACGCGGCGGACTCCCGGGCGCTCCCCCGCTCAGCCGCCGCGTTCGCTGCCCTCGCTGAGCTGCCGCGAACGACGACGGCGCTCATCTCGGGCCGGGCCCTGGACAGCCTGCGGGCGGTCGCCTCGCCGCCGGAGCAGACCCTGCTGATTGGCAGCCACGGCGCTGAGGTCTGGATGGGGCCGGGCTCCGCCGAACTTCAGCTCGACGACGGCCAGCGGGAGCTGCTGGCGCAGGTGCGGCAGCAGCTGGCCGAGATTGTCGACGTCGCTCCCGGCACTCTCCTCGAGGACAAGCCGGCCGGCGTCGTGCTGCATACCCGGCTGGCGGCGGACGACGTCGCCGAGGATGCTGTGGCCGCCGCGAAGGCCGCTCTCCAGGACCGCCCCGGGGTTTTCCTCAAGACCGGAAACCGGGTGCTGGAGACCTCCGTGGTGCACGCCTCCAAGGGCGACGGCGTCGCGTTCCTGCGGCAGTCTACCGGGGCCACCGTCGTCGTCTTCGCCGGCGACGACACCACCGACGAGGACGCTTTGGGCAGCCTGGTCCGCGGGGACCTGGGCGTGAAGGTGGGTCTGGACTTCACCCGGGCCGAGTTTCGGGTGGAAGCGCCCGCGCACATCTCCGAACTGCTGGAGGCGCTGCTGCGCGAACGGACGATAGCCGTTGGCGCCTAGGTTCGGCTGGCGGCGGCGGGCCGCCGGGGGGCAAAGGTAAGGAGCCTCACCTGTGGGATCTGTAACCGTTTTCCGCAAAAGTTAAATGTCTGACATACTCTGTATGTGATGTGGCGCACAACTACCGTGCGGCGTCATGGATGCTCCTCGGCTTCGGCCGGGGAGCATGCGCATCCTTTTGTGAGACTGACACCCATAACTGAATAAAAAGAACCATTCACTACGGATCGTCCGGCACGTACCTGCCGGTGAAGGGATTGATAACTGTGGCTACAGTTACTTTTGATAACGCTACGCGTCTGTACCCGGGCACAGAGAAGCCCGCTGTTGACAAGCTCAACATTGAAATCGCTGACGGCGAGTTCCTGGTCCTCGTTGGACCCTCCGGCTGTGGAAAGTCCACCTCCCTGCGGATGCTCGCGGGCCTTGAGGATGTGAACTCCGGCCGGATCCTGATCGGCGACCGGGATGTCACCGACCTTCCGCCGAAGGACCGGGACATCGCCATGGTTTTCCAGAACTACGCCCTGTACCCGCACATGACGGTCGCGGACAACATGGGCTTCGCGCTGAAGATCGCCGGCGTCAGCAAGGAAGAGCGCGCCGAGCGGGTCCGTGAAGCGGCCAAGCTCCTGGATCTCGAGCCGTACCTGGACCGGAAGCCGAAGGCCCTCTCCGGCGGCCAGCGCCAGCGTGTTGCCATGGGCCGCGCTATTGTGCGTAACCCGCAGGTGTTCCTCATGGACGAGCCGCTGTCCAACCTCGATGCCAAGCTCCGCGTACAGACCCGCACGCAGATCGCCTCGCTGACCCGCCGCCTTGGCGTCACCACCGTCTACGTCACCCACGACCAGGTCGAGGCCATGACCATGGGCGACCGCGTCGCCGTCCTTAAGGACGGCCTCCTGATGCAGGTGGACACCCCGCGCAACCTCTACGACAAGCCGAAAAACGTCTTCGTCGCCGGCTTCATCGGCTCCCCCGCGATGAACCTGCTCGAGCTTCCCGTCGTCGACGGCGGCGTGCAGTTCGGCGGCACCGTCTACCCGGTTCCGCGTGACGTCCTCGAGGGTACCAAGGGCAACACTGTGACCCTCGGCTCCCGTCCCGAGGACCTCGAGACCGCGCCGCAGGGCGAAGGCCTCGAGGTCGAGGTCGACGTCGTCGAGGAGCTCGGCGCCGACGCCTACGTCTACGGCCACACCACGCTCGACGGCAAGAGCCACGACATCGTGGCCCGCGTCGACGGCCGCCGCCCCCCGATGAAGGGCGAGTCCATCTGCGTCCGGCCGCAGTCGGGCCACGTGCACCTGTTCGACACCCAGACCGGCCTGCGCCTGGGCGCCTGATCCCCGGCTGATCCAGCCACCGGCTGTTTCCGACGGCGGTCCTCCCACGGGAGGGCCGCCGTCGGCCGTTATCCGGCGGAAGGTGGGCGCAATCCGCCCACGTACGGGAGAATTGCCGCATGACCGAGGAGAACCGCATGACCGAGGACAACGGTGCCCAGTGGCACGACGAACCCACTGATTACGGACAGATCGGCAAGCTGCCCCGGTACGTGGCTGCCAGCAACGACGAAAAGAGTGTCGCGAGTTCGCTGAGCATCACGGCCGCAGCGACGGAGCCCGAACTGCTGGACCTGCCCTGGCACACCGCACTGGAGGACTGGCCGGCGGAATACCTCGCCGCCCTCCCCCGCGGCATCTCACGGCATATTGTGCGCTTCGCCCACCTGGGCGGCTCCGTGATCGCCATCAAGGAAACCTCGGAGCACGTTGCCCGGCACGAGTACCACATGCTCCGTAAGCTCGCCCGGCTGGATGTCCCCTGCGTGGAACCGGTCGCTGTCATCACCGGACGGACCACCCCGGACGGACGGCCGCTGAACCCAGTGCTGGTTACCCGGCACCTGAAGTTCTCCATGCCGTACCGCGCACTGTTTTCCCAGATGCTGCGGAAGGACACGCTGACCCGGCTGATCGACGCCCAGGCCCTGCTGCTGGTCCGCCTGCACCTGATCGGCTTCTACTGGGGCGACGTCTCGCTCTCCAACACTTTGTTCCGCCGCGACGCCGGCGCCTTCGCCGCCTATCTCGTCGATGCCGAGACCGGCGAGTTGTACCCCGACTTGTCCACGGGGCAGCGGGAGTACGACCTGGAGATTGCGCGGGTCAACATCGCCGGCGAGCTGATGGACCTGCTGGACGGCGGCCTGATCGAGGAGAAGGTGGACCCGGTTGCCACGAGTGAGCTCATCATGGACAGCTACCGGCGGCTCTGGACCGAGCTGACGGCGAAGGAGTCCTTCGAGATCGGTGAGCGCTGGCGGGTGACTGCGCGCATTCGGCGGCTCAACGATCTGGGCTTCGACGTCGAGGAATACAATATTAAGACCACTCAAAACGGGTCCACGATCCAGCTCCAGCCCAAGGTGGTGGACGCCGGGCACCACCAGCGCCGGCTCTTGCGCCTGACCGGACTGGATGTCCAGGAAAATCAGGCCCGGCGGCTGCTGAACGACATGGACACCTTCCGGGCGGACAACAATCCCGGCATGGACGAGGAATACAGCGCGCACCTGTGGGTGAGCCAGATCTTCGAGCCGATTGTCCGCTCGATCCCCCGCGACCTTTCCGGGAAACTTGAGCCGGCGGAGGCCGTGCACGAGATCCTGGAGCATCGCTGGTACATGTCAGAGAAGGAAAACCGGTACATTCCGCTCGCCGAGGCCGTGCAGTCCTACATCGATTCCGAGCTCCGGCACCGCCGGGACGAGGCCGCCATCATGTTGAACCCGGACACCGGGCTTCTCAAGATCCTCGAGGTGGAGACCGAGGAGTCCCGCTACGGCGGCGACGAGGAGCCCGTCGAGGAATACCCGGACTCCGACGACTAACCGTCTCCGGCCCAACTAGCTCACAGTTAAAGCCGTTTTGAGCACCCAAAACGCCCTTAGCTGCCAGTCAGTTGGGCGTTACGAGCACTGCAGGGTTAAATCGCCTTCCCGGGGTTTAAGATCCCGGCCGGGTCGAAGAGCTCCTTGATCCGGCGCTGGAGTTCGCGCACCGGTTCCTTCTGCTCCAGGCCGAGCCAGCGCAGCTTGTACTGGCCCACGCCATGCTCACCGGTGATGGTGCCACCCATCGCGAGGGCCACGGTGACGGAATCGTCCAGGGCTGCGCCGAGGCGCTCCATAGCGTCCGCGTCCACGCCAGTGCCGGTCCGGTCCACCCAAAAGGTGGGATGCAGGTTGCCGTCGCCGGCGTGCGCCACCACCTTGAGCTGGACCGCGTGCTTCACGGCCATGGCCTGCAGCTCCGCGACGTAGTCCACCAGCCTGGACCGGGGCACCGCCACGTCCTCGCCCACACGGTATTCGTCGTCGACCTCCACGCCACGGCTGTTGCGGCGCAGTTCCACGAGCTGTTCGGCCTCGGCGCTTGCCGCCATGGTCACCACGGCCCCGCCGGCAGCGAGAAGCGGCCGGATCGCGGCGGCTTCGGCTGCGGCGCCAAAGCCGTCCGTTTGGATCAGCAACAGCGAGGCACCCCGGGAGGCCAGCTCGGAGCCGTGGATTCGGTCCAGCTGGGCGAGCGAGCCGCCGTCAAGCAGTTCCATGATGGCCGGCTGCACCCGCGCGTTGCCGACGGTGAGGACGCCCGCGGCGGCACTGCGGAAGTCCGGGTAAAACGCGGCGATGGTGTGGACCTCCCGCGGGAGGTACCTCAGCCGCACCGTAATCCCGACGACGATCCCGAGGGTTCCCTCGGATCCAACGAACAGCCCCGTAAGGTCGTAGCCGGCCACCCCCTTGAAGGTCCGGTGTCCGGTGTGGATCAGGGTGCCGTCCGCGAGCACAACGTCCAGCGCCAGCACAGAGTCCCGGGTGACGCCGTACTTAGCGCAGCGAAGTCCGCCGGCATTGGTCGCGACATTGCCGCCGATGGTGGAGAGCTTATAGCTGGCAGGGTCCGGAGCGTACATCAGTCCGTGGAGCGCTGCCGCCGCATTTAGATCGGCGTTGATGACGCCCGGTTCGACGACGGCGGTCTCGTCGTCCGGGTTGAGATCCAGGATGCGGTTCATCAGTTCCAGACTCAGCACCACGCAGCCCTCACTGGCGTGGGCGCCGCCGGATAGCCCGGTTCCGGCGCCTCGGGCCACCAACGACACCCGGCGGGCCGTGCAGGCACGGACGGCCGCCTGGACGTCGGCCACGGACCCGGCACGCACCACGGCTACCGGCAGTTGATAGTCCAGCACGGGGGCCCGGTCCATGGCGTATGCGGCCAAAGTGGCCTCATCCACGGAAACTTTATCCGCACCGAGTACGGAGACGAGCTCATCGACAATGCTGCGCATGCGCTCTCCAGTTCTTCGTCAAATCCGGCGGCATTCAGCCCCGGTCCTTGGTGCCGGCATTTAATCTAGGGCACCCGCCCTGGGGCGCCTGTAGCTGCTACTCACCAGAACCTCCCATGAACCGGACAAACCGCTGCAGCACCCCGGGCCAGTCGGCCTGGTACTCCATGCGGGTGGCCGCGGGATTTTGGGCGCCCTCCCAGCCGTTGTGCACCAACCGCACCTCGGTGCCGCCGTCGACGGCCCGGAAGGCAACCCGCAGCTCGGTAGACCACAGGGCCTGGGTACCGGGGTGCCAGCTGGCGTGGAAGGACAACGGCGGCTGCCAGTCGTCAATCGATCCCCAGATGGCGCTCCGGCCGTCCTCCGCGGTTTCCAGAATCAGGTTTTCCTCGAACTCCACGTAGGAACCAGCGCCGAAGACACTGTGGCCGTCCAGCGGCCACCACAGGTGCGTGTGCTCGGTGAAACCCACGAACGCCCTCGCAAGGGTTCCCGGGACGACGACAGCGAACACCACGGGGTCCAGCCCTTCGGAGGGCCCGGGTGCCGGAGCTGACGCAACGTGGCTGAAGAGGTTATCCATGAGCAACAACTCTACAAGGGGTCCCGGCCAGGATGCCGGCCGACGATTTTAGGGTTAAATGCGGGAGGACCCCAACGTGGTGGTTGGGGTCCTCGACCGTTTAATGATGTTCCGGCGGTGACCTACTCTCCCACACCCTCCCGGGTGCAGTACCATCGGCGCTGTGGGTCTTAGCTTCCGGGTTCGGGATGGGACCGGGCGTTTCCCCCACGCTATGACCGCCGTAACCCTGTTACCGCACCGCCCTGGCCGTGGGGCCGGGGGTGGGAAATTTGTGTGGTTACAACGTCCTGGACCGGGCGGGTCCAGGGGTGGTGTTGTTATGTAGTTGTGGGTTTCCGTGCAACGTTTCCC